>JASHXM010000068.1 GCA_030043545.1 Thermoplasmata archaeon
CGGTTCCTCGGGCTGCACTCCGCGATGTCGAAACGGCCCGGACCAGCGCTGTTCCGGGTTCTCGTCTCGGCGACCGACCTCCCCGCCTCGGTTCGCTTCTACGCGTCGCTGCTCGGCACCCGGGGCCGCCACGTCGCGGAAGGCCGCTGGTACTTCGACTGCGGGGCCGTGATCCTCGGCGTTCTCGACGCCTCCGAGTCGGCCCCCCAGGATCGGACCTCGCCGGCCGAAGCGATCTACTTTGCGACCGACTCCCTCGAAGCCGTCCACCACCGGGCCGCTCGCCTCGGCTGCCTCGCCACCGACTTCCTTCACGGCGACCCCCAGAGCCCCATGGGCGGGATCGTCGTACGGCCGTGGGGAGAGCGGTCGTTCTATGCCCAGGACCCGGCGGGGAACCCGCTCTGCTTCGTCGATCGGCGGACCTGCTTCACCGGCTCCGCGCGCCAGGTCGCCGCCCTCCGTCGGCATCGTACCGGGGCCGCTCCTCGAGCCGCACGTCGCGCCCCGCGCCGTGCCGGCCCGCGGCGACCCCGGCGTCGAGCCTGACCCGTCGGGCGATGACGGCGCGCGCGCAGCGTACGGAACAGCTCTGCCAACTCCTCCGCGCTTCCGAGCCGTCGCTTCGGTGGCGGGGGCGGGTCCGGATCCGGCGCGAGCGTCGAGACAGCTCCGCCGTCCGACGGCTGGAGGAGGAGATCCGCCACTCTCCTCGGGTGCAGCGCCTGCTGGCCCCGTCTCGGCGCCCGTTCCGGGCTGGAACGGTCCGCAACGTCTACTACCCGTGGCAAGGCGTGCACTGGACGCTCGCCAAGCTCGCCGACCTCGGCTACCCGTCGGGCGATCCGGAGTTGGCTCCGCTCGGCGAGCGGGTGCTCGGTCAGTGGACCCGCCCGGCCTATGGGACGGTGTACACGGCGGCGGCGCCCGACTACGCGACCCGGACGGTGGGAGTGCCGGTGATCCGCGGCCGGGCGCGCCGCTGCGCGTCCCAGCAAGGGAACGCGCTGTTCGCCGCCTCCGTGCTGGGGCTCGGGGGACCCCACCTCCCCGAACTCGCGAAGCTCCTCGAGCGCTGGCAGTGGCCCGACGGAGGATGGAACTGCGACCGCCGGCCGGACGCGGATACGTCGTCGTTCATGGAGACGCTGACCCCGATGGTCGGGCTTCAGGCGTACGCCGACCGTACCGGGGACCGTCGCGCCCGACGGGCTGCGGCCCGCGCGAGCGAGGTGTTCCTCTCCCGCCGACTATTCCGCCGGCGGTCGGACGGCGCGGTGATCGATCGCCATTTCGTGCGCCTTCACTACCCGCTCTACTGGCACTACGACGTCCTCGCGGGGTTGAAGGGGATCGCCCAGGTCGGTCGGATCGACGACCCCCGGTGCCGCGAGGCCCTCGACTGGCTCGAATCTCGGGAGCTCCCGCGCGGAGGCTGGCCGGCGGACGAACGGTACTACCGTGCGGTGTCGCGATCGTTCGACTCGTCGTGCGAGTCGGTGGAGTGGGGGCCGACCGCTGCCGCGCGCGCCAACCCGTGGGTCACCTCGGACGCCCTCGCGGTCCTCGCCGCCGCTGGCCGGTTCGAGCCGTAGCTCGCCTCCGTGAGCCCCGGCCCCGTCGACCGGTCACCGCGTCGGGGCTCCGGACCTCGCGCGACCTCAATCGGGGAGCCCGAGCGACTTCCACGCGGGGTAGCGCATCAGCACGCCCTCGCAGACGTTGCCGATGTACCTCGGGCCGATCTTGAACTGCATGATGCGCTTGCCACCCCGCGCCAACTCCGCCCATCGGGATTTCGTCTCGGGGTTCTGTTCGATCCCGTCCACGATCCGGCCGTCGACGCTGAGGGCGACACACCGTAACCCCTTGGCCCGCGTCCGACGGATCGGAATGGAGACGCCGTCGAGGACGACCAGGGGCGCCTCGTCGACGAGGGCGGCGCGCCAAGCGTCGAGGAGCGCTCGCTCGAGCGTCACGCCTTTCGACTCCCGTACGCCCACGTCGGCTTCCAGTACGGCCGGTCGCGGGGCCAATCGATATCGATGAGGCAGAACAGGTTCCCGTCGGGGTCCGCGAGCGTCACGAAGTCGGTCCCCGGCCGGGGGGGATCCCGGACGGTCGCGCCGAGCCGGACGAGACGGCGGAGCTCGCGCGTCGGATCCGTGACGTAGAGGTCGAGGTGGAGGCGGTACTCGGCCAGCGGGCCCTCGTCGGAGCGGCTGAGGTTCAGGTTGGGTCCCCGACCGGCAGGGTCCTTCAGGATCACCCCGTCGGGCCGGATCGGCCCGCGCGGAACGTAGTGGAGGGCAGCGCGCCAAAAGCGGATCATCCGAGCTACGTTCGTGCAGTCGATGACGATCGACCCGACCGAGATCCGGTGGGGGTTCGGGACCGTGCGGCGGGCCGGCATCGTCGCTCCCCCGGACCATCGCCCGACCCCACATCAAGGCTGAGGCCGGACCCCGCGCGCCGGGGGCCCATACGGACGCGGGACCTCTGGTACCTCCCGAGCGACCCGCCGACGCCGAGCCCCGTGGAGCGTCGGCGGCCGCCGGAAAAACCGTAAACCTAAGTACCGGTCGCTCCCCTGAGTACAGTCGGGCGGCCGGTGGCCGCTTCCGCTCGATGCACGACAGCGTCGCGACGTTCTACGGCGGGTACGACCAGGTCGCACGGCGAAGGATCGCTCGACTCCGCATCTCGCGGGTCTGGATCGCGCTCGTCGTCGCCGTCGTGGTCCTGGTGGTGTTCGTCGCAGCGGACGTTGCCGCGTACCAAGCCGGGGCGGCCGTGGTGCACGTCACCGAGGTGAACTGGTTCGCGGGCGGCGAGCTCCTCACCACCACCGCCGGGTTCACGCTCCATCCTTCCGAGGCGACCACCTTCCCGGTCGTCTGCCAGCTGTTCTGCGTGACGTGGACCGGCGCGTCCGTCGGGGCGCCGTTCTCCCTCGCTGGGTTCACGAGCGCGACCGGCGCGGTGCAGTACACGAACGTGACCGTCCGCGCGCCCGCGTCCGCCTACTCGGGTCCGCTCAACATCACGCTGCTCGTCTGATCTCGGCCGACGGGGCCGGGTCCGCGCTCAGCGGATCGCGGCGTAGTGGAGCAGGATCTCCTTGTCCTCGCCGGGCTTGGTCTCGAGGAGATCGAGCGTGCACTGGGCGTCCATCGGCCCCCAGTACCGCGGGCCCTTCCCGTAGACGACGGGCATGACGAAGAACCAGTAGTCGTCGGCGAGATTCCGCCGAAGGCACTCGCGAACGACCGCGGGCCCGCCTTCGACCAGGATGTTCCCGCCCTCCTCGCGCTTAAGTTTGGTCAGGATGCGGGCCAAGTCCCCGTGGAGGATGCGCGAGTTCTCCCAGGTGGTGGTCTTCAGCCGGTGGGAGAGGCAGACCTTCTCCACCCGATCGAGGTACCGGCGGTAGGCGAGCAGCCACTTCGACTCGCCCGGGCGGACCGCCTTCTCGCTCCACGTCCGCTGGTGTCCGAGGAACGACCGGCGGCCCATCACGACCGTGGTGACGTCGTCGAACCGATCGTACCACATGTGCCGGAAGAGGGCGCTCACGTCCTCCGAGGGGCGTTCTGATCCCGGATACTTCGGGAACTCGCCGCGGCCGTCCAGGGTCATGTACACGTTCGCCGTGATCTTCCGCATCTTCCCGACTCCCGTTGTTCGGGACCCCGCCCCGCGGCCGGGCCCCACGCGCCCGTAGCATACGCAAAGGGACATATATCGATTTAGGAATGTATTGTCCGTGCCGGACGTCTTCCAGCTCCTCGCGGAGCCGTCCCGTCGGCGCCTGCTCGAGGCGCTCCGCGACGGAGAGCGGTCGG
>JASHXM010000069.1 GCA_030043545.1 Thermoplasmata archaeon
TTCGTCGACGGACGCCCGGTCGTCCGGGGACGGCGCCTCGCGACGGCGGACTGGACGACGATCCGCACCGAGGCGGAAGCGGCCGCGGAGCGGTTGTGGAGCGATCGCCCGTCGTAGCGGCCCGTCAGGGGGGGCGGGCGAGCGCCTCCGCGAGCGCCCCCCGGAGGCGCGCGTACTCCGCGGCCGACGCCGGCGTCACCAGCAGCTCGTCCAGGGCGCCGAGCGCCGAGGTCGGGCTCGGAGGCGGAAGGTCGAACACCGCGTCGATCTCAGGACGGTCGATCCGCACCGACACGGTCCCCTGGTGGAGGAAGCCGTGTCGGGTGAGGTGCTGCGCCGCGCCTCCCACGATCCGCCCGCCGGCCCGGAGCACCTGGCCGCGATCGGAGAGCGTGCAGTACCGCGGCGCCGTCCCCGGCGCCTCGCCCCACTCGGCGGCGATCCCGAGGGATCGGAGCCAGCCGACGACGCCGTCTCCGAAGCGGGCGTAAGCCCGGGCGAACTCCCGGCCGACGCGGGGGTCCGTCCGTGGCAGGACGATCGACCAGGCGAGATCTCCCGCTTCGTGGAGGAGCCCGGAACCCCCGGTCGCCCGAGCGACCTGAGCGATCCCCCGCTCCTCCGCCCGGCGGACGTAGTCGGCCGACGGCGCCTCCCCGACCCCGTAGGAGAGGCACCGGGTCGCGAGTCGGACGACGCGCACCGCGGCGGCGGGGCTCCCGAGCAGCTCCTCGTCGCCCCGGACGAACTCCGCCGGCCCGACCTCCGCGATTCGCGCTGCGGCGGGCCCTGCGTCCGACCGTGGCCCGACCGGCGCCGTCACCGCACGTTCCCGCGCCGGAGGCGCGGGCTCCAAAGGATAAGAGGGGACCGCGGGTCGACGCTCCATGGCCGAACTGAGCGAATTCTCGCTCCGCCCCGGGGACCCCGCGCCGGATTTTGCCCTCCCGGGGGCCGACGGGGCGACGCACCGACTCCAGGATTTCGCGGACCGTCCGCTCCTGCTCGTCGTCTTCTGGTGCAATCACTGCCCGTACGTCCAGGCGTGGGAGTCCCGGATGATCGAGCTCGGCCGGGAGTACGGCCCGAAGGGCGTCGCGACCGTCCTCATCAACGCGAACGATGCGGACGCGTACCCCGACGACAGCGCCGAGGCGAGCGCCCGGCGGGCCCGGGAGAAGGGGTACCCGTTCCCCTATCTCCGGGACGAGACGCAGGAGGTCGCGCACGCGTACGGGGCCCTCGTCACGCCCCACCCGATGCTGTTCGGCCGCGACCGACGACTGCTCTATCAGGGGCGGATCGATGACGACCACCAGCATCCCGAGCGGGTCCGCCATCGGTACCTCGCGACGGCGCTCGACCAGGCGCTCGCGGGAAAGCCGGTCCAGCCGGCTCAGCTACCGGTCGCCGGGTGCACCGTCAAGTGGAAGGGGTGACCGGCTCCGCTTCGCGCCCGCCCGCCGGGCCCGGATCTCCCCCTCCCGACGGTCGAACGCCGCCTTGAGCTCCGGCGCGACCGGGCTGCCGGCGAGATCGCGACGCGCGGCGATCGCGACCTTCCCGGCGAGCGCTCGGGCCAGCTTCCCCCGATCGGACTTGGGAGCGGACTGGATCCGGGGGTGCAGGAACAGGAGTCCGTGGCGGGGCGGCGGCGCCCGCCCCCGGAGGTGCTCGAAGAACGCCCGCTCCGCGCCGAGCACCTGCACCGTGCTCGCGGGCAGACGCGCGAGCCGGTCGAGCCCCCCGGCCCGGGCGAGCATGGATCCCGCCAGATCGGGGCCGAGGAGTGACGTGAGATTGGGGGTCGAGACCGGCACGGAGGCGGCGACCGCCGCCTTGAGCCCGGCGTGCGCGTCTCGGGCGGCGTCGTACAGCGCGGCGAGGGTTCGCCGCGCGTCGACCAGCCGGGGGTCGTCCGGACCGAGCGGCGCCGGCGGGTCGGTCGACCGGGCGAGCGCAGCGGCCCGGGCGGGATCGCTCACGTCGACCGCGGGGGCGTCCCGGCCGACCCAGCTCACGAGGCGCTCCCCGAGCAGGTTCGCCACACGCTCGAGGTCCCGCTCGGCGCGCACCGCCTCCTCGACATGGATCGACGGGTCCCACGCCGCCTGGAGCCCCTCCTCCGCGGCCTGAAGGAGATAGGCGCGCCGCCGGTCGCCGTCGCCCGGACCGGGCGTCGTGCCGGGCCCGACGGGGCGGAACTCGACGCCGTCCCCGACCAGACGCCGGTCGCCGGTCGTCCACGACTCCCCCGCGCGCGTCGCGAGCATCGCGTCGTCCTCCGGCGTGCGCCCCCCGGCGCGCCGGAGCCGCGCGCGCTCGACGAGCGCGGCGACGTCTATCGGCGCGTCGGCGCGGCGCACGATCTGGGCGCCGTCGACGACCCACGTTCCGTGCCAGGCGGAGACGATCGATCGAGTCACGTCCCTACGTCCTCCGCAGGACGCCCCCCCGGGGGCCGGTCGCGCGGGATACGCGGGGACCGAAGCCCCGGCGGGACCCGGCGTCCGCCGGGCTCACCCCCCGGGGGTTCTCCTCGGGTTCGCGCGCGCACGCCGCGACGAGCCGACGGATGGTTAATACGGCGGCCCGGCTCCTCGCGCGCGGGATGGCCGGCGACCCGGGGACCGAGTGGGTGCACAGCGAGCGCCGACGTCGGACGGTCGTCGTGACGATCGACCACCCCCCGGTGAACGTCCTTTCCCGGCCCGTGCTCGACCAGCTGGTCACCCACCTGGAAGCGACCGTGGCGGACCCCGAGGTGCGCGCGGTCGTGCTGGTCAGCGCCTCGGAGAACGCGTTCGCCGCCGGTGCGGATATCCGCGAGATGGAGCCGATGGGGCCCTCCGAGGCTCGGGAGCACGGAGCGCGGGGCCAGCGCGTGACCCGGACGATCGAACGTCTCCCGCTTCCCGTCATCGCTGGCGTGCACGGCGCCTGCTTCGGGGGCGGGCTCGAGATCGCCCTCGCGTGCGATTTCGTGATCGCCAGCGACGACGCCCGGTTCGGCCAGCCCGAGGTGAACCTGGGGGTGATGCCCGGGTGGGGCGGGACCCGACGGCTGCCGCGGCGGATCGGCGCGCCCCGCGCGCGGCGGTGGATCTTCACGGGTGAGCCGGTCGCGGCCCGGGAGGCGTACTCCGATGGGCTCGTCGACCGGGTCGTCCCCCGATACGAGCTGGTTCCGGCGTGCCTGACGCTTGCCGAAGAGCTGTCGGCCAAGCCGCCGCTGGCGTTGGCCGCGGCGAAGTACGCGATCAACCGCGCGATCGACCCGGCGATCGACGAGGGGCTCGCCTACGAACTGGATCTGTGGGCCCGGCTCTTCGGTACCGACGGGCAGAAGGCCGGCATGAAGTCGTTCCTGGCGAAGACGCCGCTCGCCCCCACGGGCCGACCAGACTGGGAGCGGGCGTCGGCGGGGTTCCCGTGGGCCGCCCCGCCCGAGCGCCCGCCCGAGGGAAAGCGCGATAAGCGCACGCGGACGAAGAGCCCGTAGCGCCGCGGTGGCTCAGCTGGCAGAGCGGCTCCTTGGTAAGGAGCAGGCCGAGGGTTCAAATCCCTCCCGCGGCTGCTCGACTCTGATCGATGGCTTCCCTGCGCCGTTGCTCGGCGTCGACACCAACACCCGGGCGCCGTGTTGGAGCCTTCCGCTCGGACCGGCCGCCCCTATAGGAGCGGCGTCGCCGGGCCTCGCTGTACGAACACCTACCCCAGTGCACGCGGGCGGACCGAGCGGCAGTTCACGGCGGTCCCCTAGGGGCCGGCCGACGCCGCAGGCGGGTTACGACCGCTTCGAGACGATCTCGACGAGATTGCCGTCCGGGTCGCGGAGGAGGGCGTTGCGGTTGTTGTTCCCGGTGTCGTGCGGGGGCTGGACCACCGTCACCCCTGCGGCGCGAAGCCGGCCGAACTCCCGGTCCACGTCGCCCGTCCAGAAGACGACGGCCATCGCAGGAGCCCCCGGGGCGGCCGTCACGCCGTGTGCGCGCAGCGCCGCTTCGACGGTGCCGAGCCCGAGCGTGAACCCCCCGACCTTGAACTCCACGTGCGTGGGAGTCCCCGACTTCGGCGTCCGGAACGTCTCCCGGAACCCGAGGAGCTCCCCGTAGAATCGGAGGCTCGCCTCGATGTCGCGCGTGTACAGGTTCACCAGTCCGTCGGCGAACATCCGCGTCCCATCGAAGGTTCGGGGGAGTTAACCGCTCCGCACCGACCGACGGCGAGGAACCGGATCCCTCGGGGTCGCCGCCGGCGGCCTCGGGTCGGCGGTCGACCCGGCGCGGAGGAGCGAGGAGGAGGGGAATGGCCGGCGGAGCCGGAGCACTCCTCCCGCCTCGAGCTCCGGGTCCCCGCCGCTCACCAGTGGGGCCAGCCGCGGACGAAGCTCAGCCCGAAGCTGACCCAGATGGCGGCGAGGGCTCCGAACAACAGCAGCAGGGAGACGAAGCCGACGACGATCCCCTGCGCGAAGGTGAGACCCCCGGCGGCGAAGGCGAAGAACAGGAGGGTTCCGGCGAGCCAGGCGACGCACGTGGCGATCGACGCCACGATCCGTCGCGCGAGGCGCTGAGCGACGGTCGGGATCGGCGGGTCGAACTCGTCCGAGGGGTCCCAGTCGGTGCTACCCATGGACCGACGGACCGCCGGGAGTAGCATAGTCGAGGCGCACGCCCGATGCTCACCCTGGGTGACCGTCCGGGCCGTGACGTGTCGGGGGTCGGGGAACTCCGCGAAACGTGGGGCCCGGCGGTACTACGGAGGTCGCGGTGGTCCCGCTGATATACTGCGCAGGGCTCCGTGCCGTGCTATGGCGCGGCACGGCGGATTAGCGGTGGTCGTGGCGGTGATGATGACGGCCGGGTTCCTTCCGGCCGTGGCGGGCGTCGGCCTCGGGGCGACGGTGGTCGTCTCCGCGGTGGCGCAGATCGAGCTCGAGTCGACGTACGTCTCGCCGGCGTTGATGCACGCGGGCGTTCCCGGAAGCTGCGGGGTGCTCCACTGCTACACGCCGCAGGAGATCCAGCAGGCGTACAACTACAACCAGAGCTACGCGGCCGTCGGTGGGTACGCGAACGCAGGGAAGGGCCAGACGATCGTCATCTTCGACGCGTTCGGAGACCCGAACGTCACGAAGGACCTCGGCATCTTCGACTCCGCGTTCGGACTGCCGCCGGCAAAACTGAACGTCATCTGCCCGGCCGGCTGCCCGACGCTCGACCTGACCGGCGACACGAACCTCTCGCTGAACGAGATCGGCTGGACGCAGGAGATCACGCTCGACACGCAGTACTCGCACGCGATGGCGCCGGCGGCGACGATCGACCTCGTGGTCGCCACCTCCAACGAGAACTCGGCGATGGTCGTGGCGGAGCAGTACGCCCTCGAGCACCACCTGGGGAACATCTGGTCCCAGAGCTTCGGCACCCCCGAGTGCACGTTCACGCCCGGGGCGAGCTCCCCGTGGTTCGCCGAGAACAACGCGATCTTCGCGAAGGCGGCCGCGGAAGGGATCACGATCTTCGCGTCGGCGGGCGACCTCGCGGCCCAGAACGGCTGCGCCGGCCCCTCGGCGAGCTACCCGGCGGACAACCCGCTCAACATCGCCGTCACGGGGACGTTCCTCAACATCTCGTTCCCGTCGACCGAGACGGTCGCGAGCCCGCTCCAGTCGGCGCGCGGCTCGTACGGTCACGAGACGACGTGGAACGACTTCGAGAACCCGGACCTGCAGCCGTACGGGGTCGTCTACGGTGTGACGGGCGGAGCGCCGAGCGACTACTTCCCGGCGCCGATCTACCAGCTCATCCACCCGGTGACGCCGTACACCTGCACGGGCGGCACGCCGGCGACCTGCTCGGCCGGGACGCCGTACCACTCGTTCGGCAAGGTGTCGGCGGATGTCGCCTACGACGCCGGGGTCGACGGAGGCGTGATCGGCTACTACGATGCGTCGCCCGCGCTGGCCGCCGGGTTCTACATCTTCGGCGGAACGAGCGCCGGGTCGCCGCAGTGGGCGGCGATCACGGCGATCGCCTCTCAGCTCCACCACGGGCTGCCGCTCGGCGACTTCGCCCCGATCCTCTACCTGCTGCTCGGAAGCTCCCGACTGCACGACGTGACCGTGGGCTCGAACGCCGCGGAACCCGGGGTCGGGTTCCTCGCGACGCCGGGCTGGGACGCGGCGACCGGGGTCGGTTCGCCGAACGTCGGAGCGCTCGCGCCGCTACTGTAGGGCCGGCGCCGACGCCCCGGGTCCCGCCGACCCGGGGCAACCCTTTCCTCCCGTTTTCTCGCCTGCCGTGGGGGAACGGCGGCTCCGCCGGAGGACTACCCCCGAGCGATCGAGCTGAGCAGGGGACCGTACGTTCGCCGGACCGAGTCGGCGAGCGCATCGGCCCGGACCAGTCCGAGGCAGCAGACCTGGTCGCCTTGCGACCACGAGACCACCGCGATCTTGTCCCCCGCCACGATCCCGGCCGACGCGCGAACCTCCTTCGGGAGGACCATCTGACCCCGCGCATCGATCCGCACGACCGCTTCGACCGAGCAGCCGCCCCCCACGCCGCTCCCGCAGCACCCGCCGCCTCCGCAGCAGTCCGGGCCGCAGCAGTCCGCTCCCCCGCTCTCCGCCTTCTCGGCTCGCTTCGGCATCGTCTCCTCGCGGCACCTACAATATCAGATTATTTAATCCATTCTGAT
>JASHXM010000070.1 GCA_030043545.1 Thermoplasmata archaeon
CCGGCACGCCGTCCGCCTCGGCCCGGTCCGCGAGCGGTCCTCCGCTCGTCACCACGACCCGCGCCGCCCCGACGCGACCGGCCGCGGCGTACGCGGTGAGGCTCTCCCACGTCGCGCCCGAGTAGCTCACGACGAGGACCCGGTCCGACGCGCCGACCGCGCGGGGGAGCTCGGGCGCCCGGAGGACCGTGAACGCCGCCCGGCTCTCCGCGTCGACGACCCCGCGGACCAGGTCGGCCGCAATCGCCGACCCGCCCATCCCGACCGCATAGACCCGCGGCGAGGCGGTGCCGTTCGGGAGCTCGACGTCCCGCCCGAGCCGGAACCCGGCGACGAACCCGCTCGGCAGGTCGGCGGCGAGCGCGCGCATCCGGGCGGTCCCGGCGGCGACCGACTCCGGCATCCGCCCCCGGCGGGCGGTCGCAAAGATATCGCTTGCGCCCGGGGCCCGATTTCGGGGAAAGTTGAAGAGTGTCGCCGTGCCATCGTCTCGGTGCGGGCGGCGTCTCGACGCCCCCGCGGAGAGGGAACGACGTGGCTACTGCGACGGCCCCGTCGAGGCCGCCCGAGCTGCGCGCCTCCACCGGCAACCCCGCGCTCGACACGATGCTCGAGGGGGGCCTCGTCGCCCACCGCCCGTACCTGATCGTGGGCCCGTCCGGGACCGGCAAGACGGCGCTCGGCCTCCAGTTCCTCTGCGAAGGGATCCGACGCGGGGAACGGGTCCTCCTGGTGACGCTCGAGCAGCCACCGAACGAGATCCGGCTCGACCACCGCGGGCTGGCGCCCGAGATCGACCGCGTCGACGTCTTCGACGCGATCCCCGACGTGATGCGCTACGAGCGGGCGCCGTTCAAGGATATCGCGTCCGTCCGCGAGGTCGTCCCGTTCGGGCGGGTCCCGCCGGAGATCCGACGGACGCCCGAGCTAACGAGCGTCGAGGTGACGATCACGGCGCTCGAGCAGATGCTCCGCTCCGAGGTGCAGCGGCGCGGCTACGCCCGGATCGTCATCGACTCGCTCACGGCCCTCCAGTTCTTCTGCATGAAGGGGTTCGACCCCGTCGCCGGCGCCCAGACGTTCCTGCGGTTCCTCTCGGACCTGAGGACGACGACCCTCCTGATGGTCGAGTCGCCGCTCGAGGAGGCCGACACCGCGGAGCGGATGCTGGCCCGCGGCGAGATCCGCCTGTTCCGCTGGGAGCTCGACGGCGTGACGGTCCGGGCGATCGGCGTCGAGAAGTTCCGCGGGAGCTCGCACGACATTCGCCTCCACCCGTACCGGATCGGCCCGAAGGGGATCGACGTCAACCTCGCGCTCACGATCTCGCGGGACACCCGGCAGATCGTCGAGCCGCCGCCGCTCGTCGTGCCGGCCGGAGCGCCCGCCCCTCCGCCGACGCTCGCGCCGGTGTCGGAGGAGATCCGGGACCTGATCGCGCTCGGGGTCGACATCGCGCCGGTCCGCGTCGCGGTCGAGTCCGCGCTCGACGCGGTTCGCGCCGGGCGCGGCGACGCCGCGGCGCAGGTCGCCCGGATCGTCTCGGTCGCGGGCGCGTTGGGGGCGACCGTCGTCGACGCCGGCCCCGCGCCGTCGTCCGGAACCGCCTCGGAGGCGTACCGCCGGACGACGCAGCGGATGGAGGCGCTCCGGGTCGGGGCGCCCGCCCTCGCGCTCCCGCCGCCGAACGAGCTCGAGCACCGCCTCGAGTCGGTGCTCGCGATGCTCGGGCCGACGGCGTCGCCGGCTCCGGACTGGCCCCCCGTCGCACTCCCTCCGGCAGCCTCCGGGGCTCCGAAGCAGCCGACGCCGCCGGCCCCCGTCGCCCCCTCGCCGTCCGTGACCGCCCCGGCTCCGGGTCCGGCCCGACCGGCCCCGCGCGCCGCTCCGCCCCGACCGGCGCCGACGGCGACGACCACACCCCGATCCCCGTCGTCGGTCCCGACCCCCCCTGTACCGGCTCCGGCTCGCCCGATCTCCGCGAAGCCGGCCCCCGCGCCGGAGGTCCCCGCGCCCCGACTCGCCGAGCCGCCGCCGCTCCCGCCCGTGAAGCCCGCCGCCGCATCCCGAGCCGCCCCCGTACCGGCGCCGGCGGCATCGAGACCGACCACCGCTCCCGCGTCGCCGGCCTCGGGTTCGGCGTTACCCCCTCCACCGCCGCTTCCGAACGTCCCGGTGATCCCGTCCGACGGCGCGCCCCCGTCGGTCGTCCCTCCCCCTCCGTCCCCCGAGGCTCCCGCCCCGCCGGTCGCCGCGCCGATGCGGCGCCGGCGCGCGGCGCCGGCCCGGAAGAAGCCAGCCGTCGACGCCGCGTCGGTCCCGCCGACGGCACCGGCCGACGCGACCGACCCCGCGGCCGGCCCGAAGGCGAAACGTCGAACGGTGCGACGTCGCAAGGCGCCGCCGGTCGTCGGGGCGACGGCCGAACCGCTCCCGGAGACTCCGGACGCTGACCCGCCCGCTCCGAAGGACGGACCGTGAGCGAGCCGACGGAGGCCCACGAGGGCCGGGTCCCGACGGGGGTGCCGGGCCTCGACCGGATGCTCGGCGGCGGGCTGCTCGCGGGGCGGCCGTACCTCGTCACCGGGGGGACGGGGAGCGGGAAGACGCTCCTGGGCCTCACGTTCCTGCTCGAGGGGCTCCGCCGCGGGGAGGAAGTGCTGCTCGTCGCCGTCGACGAGCCGCCGAGCGAGATCCTGGAGAACATCGAGGCGTTCGGGTGGGACCTCGCGGCCGCCAAGACGCTCGACGCCAATCCGGGCGGCCGCGGCTTCCGGCGGACGGCCGCCGTCCAGGAGATCAAGTCGATGACCGACCTCAAGTCGATGCGGGACCTCCACGACGACGGCCACCGCACCTCGGAGGAGATCGCCGTCCAGGGGATCCAGCTCAAGCTGCGCCAGCAGATGTCGGGGATCCCGTTCCGCCGGGTCCTCGTCGACTCGATGACGTCGATCCGCCGGTTCGCGATCCACGGCGCGACCGATCCGCAGCCGGAGCGGACGGAGATCCAGTCGCTGCTGCGGTTCCTCTCCGAGGCCGGCGTGACGACGCTGATCACCGCGACCCCGAGCGATCCGGGCACGCTCACGCCCGAGGAGATCCTGACGCGCGGGGAGATCCTCCTCACGCGGAAGTGGATCGGCGACCGATCGGTCCGTCAGATCAAGATCGTCCGGATGCGCGGCTACGCCCACGACCCCGAGCGCCGGCCGTTCGCGATCACGCCGCAGGGGTTCGTCGTCGGGTGATCCGACCGGTTCAGCCGAGCCGGCGTCCGAGCGCCCGGCCGAGCGGAGCGGTGGCTCGCCGATACCTCGGGTCGACGTACACCCCGACCGCCCACTCGGACGGGGGGCGGATCGCGAGCGAGTGCCACGGACCGGCGGCCCGGAACGGGTGGGCCGCGCGCCCGTCGACGACGACCCCGATCCGGCCCCAATCCTCCGCCGGGCGACCGCGCGGCGCCATGCCGGCGAGGTCGAGGAGCACGCTCCCCGGCGGCGCGCCGATCCCGGCGGCCATCTCGTCCTCGAGCGTCCGGCGGTCGGCGGGGTGACGAGCGAGCCGCTCGAACGCCGGCCGGCGCGCGGGCGGGACGTTCCGCCAGCCGTGGACGCGTTTGAACAGGCGGCGCTCGAGCAGTCCGTCCGCGAGCCGCGCGCTCGCTCCGGCGGCGGCCCGGAGGCGGACCATCAGCTCCCCGTCGGTCAGGCCGAACAGGGCGTGCGCGTCGTCCGGATACTCCGGCAGCCGCTCGACCGCCGCCTGCGCCATCGACTCCGCGGCGCGGACGGTCTTGTGGTAGTAGACCGTGGAGTACATGAGGGTCCGACCGACGAGGAACCCCTCGACCGCCGCCCGACCTTTCTCGGCGAACGCGAGGTGACCGCCCGCGGCGCGCAGCGTGTCCAGGAGGCGGACCGCGTCGATCGCCCCGTGCGCGACGCCGGTATAGTGTGCGTCGCGTTGCAGGTAGTCGATCCGGTCGGCGTCGATCGCCCCGTGCAGGATCTCGCCGAGGAGCGGCGGCGCACCGCCGCGCGCGGGCGGGTCGATCAGGTCCGCGACCGAACGGGGGGCGAGCCCGTGCGCCTCCAGCGCGCGCGCGACGGACGGCGTCCGTTCCGGGCGGGTCGGGTCGGTCCCCTCGATCCGGTTCCGGGAGAGCCGCTCGTGGTCGATCCCCAGCACCTCGCGGAGCGGGCCGTCCAAGGTGTGCGAGAACGGCGGAT
>JASHXM010000071.1 GCA_030043545.1 Thermoplasmata archaeon
GTACGCCGGAAGGGGAACGGGCGGCGCTCAGCCACACCGGCTCGCTCGCCCAATCCGGCCGCGACCAGCTGTACGACGCCCTGTTCGCCCAGTCCGGGGTCGAGCGCGTCGCGACGATCGGCGACCTGTTCCGGGCCGCCAAGATCTTCGCGAGCGGCCTCGCGATCAACGGCCCCCGGCTCGTCGTGCTGACGAACTCGGGCGGTCCGGGGATCGTCGCGGCGGACGCCGCCGTCCGGCACGGCCTCGCGCTCCCCCCGCTCCCCGTCGCCGTGCACGACCAGCTCGCCCAGCGGCTGCCCCGGATCGCCTCGGTGGCGAACCCGATCGACATGACGGCGGACGTCGGCGCCGACGACTATCGGGGAGTGCTGGAGACGGTCGCGGCCGCGTCGGAGGTCGACGGGATCCTGGTGATCGCGACCCCCACCGGGACGATGACCGGCGAGAGCGTGGCGCGCGCGATCGCCTCCGCCCGGACGACGACGCCGAAGCCGATCGTCGCCTGCCTGTTCGGGGTCACCGACCTGTCGCAGGACGTGACGTTCCTGGAGGAGCACGGCATCCCGACGTACACGTTCCCGGAGGAGGCGGTCGAGGGACTCGGCAGCCTGGCCCGGTATCACGCCTGGCGGAGCCGTCCCCGGACCGAGGTCCGTCAGTTCGACGTCGACCGGCCGGCCGCGCGGACGGCGATCGACCGGGCGCGGGCGGCCGGCGTCACCGTCCTCCCCGAGTACGCGGCCCGTCAACTGCTGGCCGCGTACGGGATCCGCTTTCCCGAATCGGCGCTCGCGACGACCGTCGACGAGGCGAGGGCGGCGGCGCGCCGGATCGGCTACCCGGTCGTCCTCAAGGTCGCTTCCCCCGACATCGCGCACAAGACCGACGTGGGCGGCGTCGCCGTGGGGCTCGCCGACGACGCCGCGCTCGCCGCCGCGTGGGCCCGCCTGGACCGCTCGGTGCGGACCCGGGCGCCGGGGGCGCGCGTCGCCGGGTACGAGGTCGAGGCGCAGGTCTCGGGCGGCAAGGAGGTGCTCCTGGGGGTCCAGCGCGACCCGAGGTTCGGGCCGATCATCGTCTTCGGGCTCGGGGGGATCTACGTCGAGGTGCTCCGGGACGTCACCTTCCGGCTCGCCCCGCTCCGGACCGCCTCCGCCCGGAACATGATCGAGTCGGTCCGCGCGTTCCCGCTGCTCCGCGGCGTGCGGGGGGAGCCGCCGAGCGACCTCGCGGCGCTCGCCGAGGCGATCGAACGGGTCTCCCAGCTCGCGGTCGAGCTGCCCGAGGTCGTGGAGCTCGACCTCAACCCGCTCGTCGTCCGGTCCGACGGGGACGGCGTCGTGGCGGTCGACGCGCGGGTCGTGCTCGGTCCGTCTTCCAGATCGGCACCGACCGCTTGAGCTCCTCGATCAGCCTCCGCGCCGCGGCGAAGGCGGCGGCCCGGTGCCCGCACGCCGCTCCGGCGATCACCGACACCTCGCCGACCCGGAGACGGCCGACCCGGTGCCACAGGAGCAGCCGCACGGCCGAGTGTCGCGCTCGGGTGCGGCGCACGACGCGGTCGAGCGCTCGGATCGCGAGCGGGGCGTCGGCTTCGTAGTCGAGGGCGACGACCCGGCCCGCGCGGGTGACGTCGCCGCGGACCCGGCCCACGAAGACCACGATGCCGCCGGCGCCGGGACGTTCGAGGGCCCGGTACGCGGCCCCGACCGACAGCGGCCGCCGGGTCAGTCGGACCTCCATCCTACCCTCCGCCGTAGGGGGGATGGACCGCGAACTCGTCTCCCGGGCGTACCCGCGCCGAGAGGCTGCGGAGGTAGCGGTCGTTCCGGACGAATCGGCAGCTGCGGAGGACGGGGGCCAACGCCGGGAGCCGTCCGCGGAGTTCCCGGAGGAGCGCCTCTGCGGAGAGGCCCGTCGCGGGGACCGGCAGCTCGACGGTCGCCCGACCGGCCGCCTCCCGCGCCGAGGCGTAGAGGCGCACGCGCACGGTCCGAGGCGGCACGGCCGCCCGAGCCGGGGCCGTGTCAAAGCGCTTCCACCCGGTGGGGATTAATACGCCGCGTCGCTGAATCCGGCCGTGCCCGAGATCGCGGTCCGCGTCGGCGGCCAGGCGGGAGACGGCATCGCGTCGATCGGAGAGTCGATCGCCCGGTGCTTCTCCCGGATGGGTCTCCACGTCTTCGGCTTCAACTCCTACCAGTCGGTGATCCGCGGCGGTCACGTCTGGTTCCAGGCGCGAGCGGGTCCCGACCGGATGGCGTCGCAGGGCGACGGGGCCGACGTGCTCTACGCGCTCGATCGGGCGACGGTCGACATCCACGCCCCAGGGCTTCGCCCGGGCGGGACGGTCGTCTTCGATCCGGAGAAGTTCGCGATCGCCGACGGGGAACTCCCGGCCGGGGTGCGGGCGCTCCCGGTGCCGACCTTGGAGATCGCCCGGAAGTACACGAGCCAGTCGATCCTCCAGAACGCCGCCGGCCTCGGCGCCGCCGGGTTCCTGGCGGGCATTCCGCTCGAGCGGATGCACCGGGTCCTGAGCGACTCGTTCGGGAAGAAGAAAGGGGAGATCGTCGACTGGAATCTGGGGGCCAGCGGCGAGGGGTACCGGTTCGCCGAGGGCCACGCCTCGGTGAACGACCGGGCGCCGAAGGCCGGCGGGGCCCCCAAGCTCTTGATGACCGGCAACCAGGCGA
>JASHXM010000072.1 GCA_030043545.1 Thermoplasmata archaeon
CGACCCGTTCCCCGAAACCCCATGCGAGTTCAGCGAGATCTTGGTCACGTTCCAGACGTTGTCCTCGAAGCTGACGGCCCGATCCGCGGTGTCGAAGATCGCGACGTCCTGTACCCAGTACGCGTACCGGTCTTCTCCGACGCTGAAGACGACGAAGGCGTTGAGCTGGAAGCTCATCGATGCGGCCGAACCGCCGAGGGAGGCGTTGTAGGTCGAATCGGCCCCGACCCCGACCGTGCCCTGGAACTCAGCGGTGGTGAACGTCCCGGGTTCGACCCCGGAGGGGCCCCCGAGGTCGGCGACCCCCATCGGGGCCGGTTCCGAACCGCTGTACGCGCTCCCGGGGTGTCGCGCCGCGGGCTTCGCAGCGCCCGACGAGGGTGCCGACAAGCTCGTCGGCCCGCTTCCTCGGGGGCCGTAGACCCCGAGCGTCGCCGGAACGGCGGCCGACCCGCAAAGGACGATAAAGAGTGCGACGGAAAACAGCACCGTGCGACATGACCGCCCTGGCACTCGCCGAGGCGGTAGTGGCACAGGATGGCCCCCCACGGGTTTCTCCTCGAAGATCATCGACCCGGAACCTACGACGGGCGGCAGTATCTATACATCCGGTTCGTGGACCTGAACCTCCGATTCCAGGCCCTGGGGCGACGAATAACCGAGCCCCGGATGGCGCGGAATGAACGGTTCGGGAGCGCTCCGGACGGAGCCTCGGAGCGTGGGGCGGCTCTCGGCGAGAAATGGGGAGCAACCTTATGTTCTGGAACGTCAAAAATCGCGCTAGAATCCTTTAATATCGACGCGGGATGGGACGCGCAGGTGGGCTCATGCGTCGAGAGAGTCACCGGTATCGGGGAGTTAGGAGATCGTCGCGCGGAGCAGGGTGGGGTCACCGGGCCGTCTACGTCGCTTCGGCAATTGCCGCAGCGTCGTTGATCACCGGGTTCGGTCTGGCCGGCTACTGGTTTGGGACGTTTTCGCACACGTTCAGCCAGGCGTCCGTGTCCGGGTTCGAGACCGCACCGTACGGGGTAGTGTTCCTTACTGCGGGGGCGCAGTATGCGAGCATGATCCCGAATCTGAACTTCACTGCCAACAACACTACGGGTACTGTCGGCCCGTGTCAGAATCTGTCGTCCGACGGGCCTGGGACCAACGAACTCAACCAGTCCGGGGCGACGAACTACACGGTCTTGAGCGCTGCGAACTCGACCAACAGCCGGAACACCACCGAGACGATCATCTGTCTCGATGCGGTGAACGACGGCGCGGTCAGCTACCTCTGGGGCGCGCACACGAACCAGACGAGCTGGGACTCGATCGGCTCGGCGGCGAACAACACGACGGCGCCGTTGTTCAACGAGTCGTTGGAGAACCTGACGGGGAACGCGAGCGGAGCGGGTTCGGTCCTGACGATCCCCGGTTGTGACCCGGTGGTCGGGAATGGCACCAACGCGACGGCCGCGTACACGAAGCTCGCGAACTGCGCATTCTTCGCGGGCAACAACCAGACAACGTTCTACCCGCACGCTGGGTTCTACAACTCGACTGGGGTGTGGATCAACGAGGCGAACGCGTCGAGCCCTGACCCGGCCTACTGGGCCCCGGGCCAGACGGGGTACGCCCCGTCGGACCTGGTGTTCTACGCCGCAATCGGGTTCGTCAACGCCGTCCCGAACACCACGTACGAAGCTGAAGTTTCGTTCGCGGGTGCCACGCCGATCCCCCAGGTGTTCTGGCTGAACACCGGCGCTGGCGGGAACGAGACGGTGATCTTCGTGTTCGACATGACGATCGCGTGGCTGACGGGCCTGACGGGCGCGGACTACGGGTTCGCGAACGCGACGGGGCCGTTCTACTCCTCGATCATCGCGTCGATCAACACGTTCTCGGTCACCGTGTCGCAGTGCGGCATCGACGCGCAGAGCATGGTCGCCTGCCCCGACAGTCTGGGCGGCGCCACGATGCCCTAAGCGGCGGACGGACAGCCCGTCGAGATGGACGGGGGGAGCAATCCCCCCGGCCAACCCTTTCCTTCTGACTTTTCTTCCGAGTTCGGGCGGTGGGGGACCGGGGTTCGTGGGAGAGCAAAGGAGGATGAACACCCCGTCCGAGTACCTTCGTAGGGAGGGACCGACCGCATGATGGTCGTCGAGTCGGCACCCGGTCGCGCGACGCACGTGCTGGTGAGCTACCTGCCGATGGTCGTCCTCGGGGTGATCCTGATCATCGTGGGGGTGTCGCCGACCGCCCCCCACATCGGCGTCGTCCCGCTCGGCAACCTGTTCACGCTGATCGGCGTCATCCTCCTGGTCGGGGCCGTCCTCGGGATGGTGTTCACTCACTGCCCTCGGGATTACGTCCGCTGGAGGATCTTCTGCTACCGCGAGCCGGACGTCGAGCCGGACCGGGTGCTGGGCGGCTACTACCGCGAGCTCGTCCCCGAGCGCGACCGGTCCCACTGATCCGGGGGCGGGGGCGACCCGCCGGACCCGCGAGGATTATAACGAGTGCCCGCATGCTCGGGCGTGCCGGAGTCCGGACCGCACGGCGATCGGCATCTGCACATCCATCTCACCGACCGCCACACGACCTACTACGACCTGGTGACGGAGTTCCTCCAGGCAGCGGGGAAGGCCCCCGACTGGTTCTGGCGGCTCGTCGGTTCGTACGGGACCCACGAGGCGGAGAAGATGGAGGAGATCATCTCGACCGCGTTCGAGGCCGGTGCGTTCATCTCTCACGACCACGGCGAGGACCTGGAGTTCGACTGGGTGACGGAGCAGGAGTGCGAGGACGAGCGCCACCACGAGTCCGAGCCGGCGGAGGAAGAGGCCGAGCCGGCACACTCCCCCGGTCGCCCGACGTTCGCCCCCCCCACGTCTCCAGCCGGCACGCCGGGCCGCTGAATCCCGACGTAGGCGACGCAGCGGTCCTCCGGGCCGTTCGCGATTGAATTCGTATATAACCCGCCGACTATCGCCTCGGTGACGCCGGGGGGCCGGAGCGAACCGGAACGCGTCTCACATGCGGATGGTCACCTACATCATCCGACGCTCGCTCCTCCTGGTCCCCGTCCTGTTCGGGGTCGTCACGATCACCTTCGTGCTGTTCTCGGCGCTGCCGATCCCGACGCAGATCCTGGCGCGGGACGGCAACCCGAACCCGCACGACCTCTGTCAGTACCAGCCGTCGTGCGCCTGCTACCTCGAGAACCCGTTGGGGCCGAGGAGTAACGGCTCCTGCGAATGCGTCAACCCGATCAAGTGGGTCGACAACAAGAACGACGGTTGTTCGAACCCGGTCTACCGAAACGACATCCATCAGTTGGGACTCGATAAACCGCTCCCCGAGCAATGGGCGCGGTACATCTACGACACGTTCACATTCCGTTGGGGATACGTCTCGAACTTCAGCAACATCGGAGAACAAAAAGAGTACATCGACGGCTACCCGGTGACTACCATCCTGGCATGGTATCTGCCGTACACGCTCGAGCTCGCCATGCTGTCGCTCGCGATCATCCTCCTGATCGCCATCCCGCTCGGCAACGCGGCGGCGGTCAACCGCAACCGACCGATCGACCAGGCGGCCCGGGTGATGTCGTTCTCCGGGTTCTCGATCCCGACGTTCTTACTGGGGTCGCTCCTCATCGCGGGGTTAGTGTTACTGATGATCCCGCACGTGGGCGGCGGCGGCTTCCTCGTGAAATCCCCGTGGTGCCCCGGCGGCGAGGCGCTCGACCTGGAACTCGAGTACTCTCTCCCGAAGAGCATCGGCTGTTACACCAACACGGCGGTCGGCTGCAACTATCCCGGCTGGATCTCGTGCGCGGGAGTCGCCACCAGCCCGACCGGGTTCCCGACCGTAGATGCGTTCTTACACGGAGATTCGTGGTTGGCGCTCGATACGATCCTCCGGATGCTGGTGCCCGCGCTGGTGATCGCCTACGGCACGATCGCCGGCTTACTGAGGTTCGTTCGGAACAGTATGCTCGAAGTGATGAATCTGGATTACGTCCGGACCGCCCGCGCGAAGGGCGTGCCGGAACGGATCGTCACGAAAAAGCACGCCGGGCGGAACTCGCTCAACGTGACGATCACCGTTCTGGGGCTCACGTTCGCCGGCTTCATCTCGGGGTTCCCGGTCGTCGAATCGGTGTTCCATCTCAACGGCGTCGGATTGCTGATCGCCGAAGCGGTCGTCCCGAACCTGGACTACGGCATCATCTTCGGCTCGACGTTGTTATTC
Organism: Thermoplasmata archaeon; assembly: GCA_030043545.1. Classification (GTDB taxonomy): domain Archaea; phylum Thermoplasmatota; class Thermoplasmata; order Lutacidiplasmatales; family UBA184; genus Lutacidiplasma. Next base: position 4,252 of record JASHXM010000072.1, read on the forward strand.
ACGTTCCTCGTCGTGGCGGCGAACATCATCGTCGATGTCCTCTACGCGTACCTGGACCCGCGCGTGAGGCTGGGATGAGCCGATGAGCGGTGCCCCTCCGTCCCCGACGCTGGAGCCGAACGTGTCGTCCCGCGTGCGCAAGCCGCACCCGAGGCTCGCGCAGGCGAAGCGGACGTGGTACTTCTTCCGCCGGAACACGCTCGCGATGGTCGGCCTCGGGATCCTGATCACCCTCGCGGCGATCGCCGGTTACGCGGCCGCCCAGAAGCTGCCGTGGACCTCCCTCCCGTGCTACGCCTCGGGCGACTACGGCCCGGCCACTCCGTCAACGGGGTACCCCGGGAACTACGTGCCGACGGCGAGCCCGTGCGTGATTGTCTGCACCTACGAGAAGACGCCGCCGCCGAACGCGGCGCAGTACTGTAGCGGCCAGTGGTACAAAACTCCGTTCGACGGCGCGGGAGGCGTCAACGATTCGTTCGGGGGGGTGATCGCGCCCACGATCCGGTTCTCCCCGTTCTCGACCGGCCCGCTCCCGTTGGGGGACCTCACCGAGAACGTCGCCCGAGATAGTCCCGAATACAGTGTCCTCGGGGCGATCGAGCGCGGCGCCGACTGGTCGCTGATCTTCTCCGTCTCGATCGTGGCGCTCGGCGCACTCATCGGACTGTTCGTCGGCGCCGTGGCGGGGTTCTTCGGCGGCATCGTCGACGACGTGCTGATGCGTCTCGTCGACATCTTCCTCTCGATCCCGATCATCCTGTTCGTCATCGTCGTCGTGACGGTCACCTTAACGATCGTGCCGGGAATCCACGGCTCCGCCGGCGCGAACCTCCAGCTGTTCATGCTGATCGTCGCCTTCGTCATCGTCTGGTGGCCGGTCTACGCGCGGATCGTCCGGGGCCAGGTGCTCGTCGTGCGGGAGCAGAAGTACGTGGAGGCGGCGCGCGCGTCGGGCGCCTCCAAAGGACGCATCCTGATGCGTCACATCATCCCGAACAGCATGTACCCCGTCTTCATCCAGTTCTCCCTCGACGTCGGCACGATCCCGCTCCTGATCGGGTCGCTCGTCTTCCTGGGATTCGGCCCGACCCTCTTCCCGGGCGCGAACACGACGCCGTTCCCCGAGTGGGGCTCGATCAGCGCGGCGTCGACGGTCGATCTCACCGAAGGGATGCTCGGCTCCTGCTACGGCGGCGGACCGTGCGTGATCGCCTGGTGGCAGCTGTTCTTCCCCGGGCTCGCGCTGTTCCTGTTCGCCATCAGCGTCAACCTCCTC
>JASHXM010000073.1 GCA_030043545.1 Thermoplasmata archaeon
CTACTACAGCCGGTACTGGCAGGACGGGTTGAGCCGAATGGACGCCGCCCTGCGGCTCGAGTCCCGGTCGGGGCCCCGTCGGAAGCGATGAGCGTCCCGGATGTCGCGGTGCAGGTCGAGAAGATCCTGCACGCCCCGCCGGATCGCGTCTTCCGCGCGTTCCTCGAGCCGGAACTCATGCGCCAGTGGATCGCGCCCGACGACCTCGACATCGACCGGATCTCGGTGGACCCCCGAGTCGACGGGCTGGTCGAGGTCTGGCACTCCCGGGACGGGAAGAGCACCGGGAAGTTCGAAGGCCGGTTCGTCACGATCGACCCGCCCCGGCGGCTCGTCTACCGCTGGGCGTTCGTCGGGACCGAACCGGAGAAGGGAGAGTTCTTCGACACGCTTGTCAAGGTCGAGCTCCGTCCGTGGGGCGACGGCCAGACGCAGGTGACGGTCGTCCATGAACGCCTCGCGGAGCTGCGGCGGGGGGCCCCGCACGTCCACGCCCGGCTCCTCGCGGGTTGGGAGAACTGTCTCGACAAGCTCGACCGGGCGGTGCATCCGACCAGCCGATCGTGAGACCGCGGGCGGCTCGCGCCGAACGTTCGGTCCCTCGCCCGGCCCCCGGTGCGACGGTTATCGCGCCCGCGGACTGGGAGCCCCGTGGCGTCGAGGGCGGCCGAAGATCGGTTCGGGCGCTCGATCGCGGAGGGGCTCCGGCTGCCCGTTTCCGGCTGGGACACCTCCCCCGTCCGGGGACGCTGGACCGACCCCGGCCCTCCGTGGTCGTATCGACGCCGCGCGCGGGCGCGGCTCCGCCGCGTAGCGTCAGCGATCGACCTCGGGACGGGGGGCGGGGAGCTGCTGTCGTCGTTCGCGCCGTTCCCGGCCCGGATGTTCGCGACCGAGGGATATCCGCCCAATCTCCCGATCGCCCGCCGGCGGCTGCGTCCGCTCGGCGTGACGGTCTTCCAGTACGGAGCCGACCTCGCGATCCCCCTCCCCTCCTCGAGCGTCGAGCTCGTCCTCGACCGTCACGAGGCGTTCGACGCCCGCGAGGTCGCCCGGATCCTCGCCCCGGGCGGGCGCTTCCTGACGCAGCAGGTGGGCAGCCGCAACTACGCGGAGCTCGGACGCGTGTTCGGCTCGGCGTCGGAGCCGCCGACCAACCGCGTCAGTGACGTACGCTCGTTCGCCGCGGAGATCCGGAGCGCGGGACTCGAGGTCGTGGAGGCGCGGGAGGCGACGTACCGTGCCGCATTCCACGACCTCGCCGCCGTCATCTGGTTCCTCCGCTTCGCCCCGTGGGAGCTACCGCACTTCTCCGTCGAACGCCACCGGGACGGCCTGATCCGGATCGACCGGACCATCGCCCGGAGCGGGTCGTTCCAGGTGACGGCGCATCGGCTGCTCGTCGAGGCCCGGCGGCCCGCCGCGTAGCGGCTCGGGAGGCCCCGTCCGTCAGTCGGTCCGGTTCGAAACGATGAACTCGTTGCCGTCCGGGTCGGCGATCACCGCCCGGACGAACGAGCCGATCGCGGTCTCGACCGGGGCCGGTGGGAGCACGATCGTCCCGCCGCGCCGGGCGATCTCGCGACACGCCGCCACGGGGTCGGGGTGGGCGAGGACGATCCCGGAGACCGTCCCCGCCTCCCGGCCCTCCTCGCCGGGCGCCATCGGGTGCATCGTCAGCAGGGTCGAGGTGCCGGGGAGCGCGAAGACCAGACGGTTCGATCGCTCGTCGAAGAGGAGCTCCCGAAGCCCCAGGACGTCGCGGTAGAACCCCCGGGCCCGCTCCGCGTCCCGGATGTGCACGGTCACCGCATGCAGGCCGCTGACGACGTCGCTCACGACCCTCCGGCCCCGCGGCTACGCGGCCCCGAAGCGCACCGCTCGCACGACCGCCCCACTGGCGCTCACCGGACTCAGCTCCGATGCCTTCGGAGCACCGGCCGAGCTCGGCGTGCTCGCCGTGAACCGGATCGTCAGGTGATCGGCGGTCGGCGCGGTGACGACGAAGCTGCCGGAGGCGGGGGCCGGAGTGACGGCGGAGTCGGTCGTCGCCACGGAGTACGTGTAGGTACCGTTCGGCAGGTGCGCGACGATCGACGCGGTCGTCGAGCTCTCGACGGTTGTGCCGTTGAGCGTCACCGACCACGAGGTGTGCTTCGGGAGACCGGTCTCGGAGATCGTCACCTTACTCTCGACCGGCCGGAAGACGACGTTCACGACCTTCGCCTTGGCTCCGACGGCCGCCGCCCCGTGCGAGTGCGCGGGACGGACGTCGGGGTTGGCGGAGTGGACCGTCCACCGGTAGGTGTCGGAGACGACCGGGACGACGATCGACGTGGACGTCGTGCGACCGGATTGCCCCGGCGGACCCCCGGGCTTCGGGTACGTGAGGTGCACGGTCCACGCGGCGCCCGGCGGGAGGCCCGTTTCCGCGAACGTGAGGTTTTCGACGGGCCCGAACCGGACGACGACGGTGCCGTTCCCGTCGACATGCCACGACGAGACGTTGGACACCCCGTCGCCGACGATCCGGGCAACGCCGAAGCCGGCCGGGGAGACGAACGCCACCGGGAGGCTGGAGAACGGAACGTGAAGAGCGAGCTCCGTCACCGAGCCGACGGACCGGCTGCCGTACCCGGCGGCCCCCATCGCCACCCCCCAGGTCGAGTGGACCGGCAGCCCCTTCTCCTCGACCTCGACCAACGCGAGCGAAAGCGGCGTGAACGTGATCGACACGCTGACATTCGAGCCGGCGAGCACGACGTCGCCCACGGCGGGCGACGGACCGTACCACCGGCCACCCGCGAAGATCGGGCCCAGCACTGAGTACGGGAGCGTTCCGCCGGCGGGGGCGAAGCCGATCCCGTCCGTCTCGGAGGTCTGGGTAGCTCCGTTGAGAGCGACGGACCACGCCGTGCCGGACGGCAGCCCCGCCTCGGAGAACGCCACCACCGACGGGAGCGACGCCGGCGGTCCACAGCCGCCCACCCCTCCCCCCCCGACCGACATCGGAAGCACCGCCGATCCCCCATCCACGGGGTCGGCGGAGTCGATGACGGTCACCTGGGCGCAG
>JASHXM010000001.1 GCA_030043545.1 Thermoplasmata archaeon
CCGTCCCCGCCCGGGCCGCGGTCGTCGACCTGGCGACCCTCGGGCTCGTCGCGCTCGACTTCTCGAGCGACGCCTCCGCCGGGCGGGAGGCGGCGGCGTGACGCCGTTCCCGGTCGAGCCGGCCCGCGCGCTCGGGCCGATGCGGCTCGTCGTCACGACGTACCCGTCCCGCGACGCCGCCCGCGCGGCGATCGACGGGGTCCTCAAGCGCCGCCTCGCGGCGTGCGCGAACGCCCACCCCGTCGAGTCGAGGTATTGGTGGCGCGGCGAGATCGAGTCGGCGGACGAGGTCGCCGTCACGTTCAAGACCGGCCCCAAACGGGTCGGGGCGCTGATGCGCTACCTGAAGGAGAACCACCCGTACGACGTGCCGGAGATCGTCGAACTCGACGTGCCGCGCGCCGATCCGGAGTACCTCGCCTACCTGAGCCGCACGCTGGACGGCGCGGCCGCGAACCCCGCGCCCGCGACGCACGCTAGGCGTCGGGGAGGACGGCCAGGCCGGGCAGCTCGACGCCCTGGACGTACTCCAACGACGCACCCCCCCCGGTCGAGATGAACTGGAACGCGGCGGCGACCCCCAGTTCCCGGGCGACGCGCCCGGAGTCGCCCCCCGCGGCCACGCGGTAGCCCGGGCGACCCGCGAGCGGGGCGAGGACGTCGCGGGTCCCGCTCGCGAACCGGGGATCCTCCGCCCGCCCGAGCGGCCCGTTCCAGAACACGGTGCGGGCGTCCGCGAGCGTCCGTCCGAACGCCGTCACGGTCGCCGGCCCGATATCCTGCGAGACGGCGTCCGGGGGGACCGCGTCGAGCGCGACAGCGACCGGCGGGCCTCCGCCCGGCCGCTCGACCACGAGGTCGCTCGGCAGCACGACGCGCGTGCCGCTCTCCTTCGCCGCGTCGAGGAACGACCGAACGGAGCCCTCGAGCCCGGGCTCGACGGGCGTCGCGCCGAGCCGGAATCCCTGGGCGACGAGGAACGGGTGGGCGAGCGCTCCGCCGATCAGGAGCGCGTCGGCGCGGCCCAGGAAGCTCTCGAGCAGCGGCAGCTTGTCCGCGACCTTCGCGCCGCCGACGACGACCGCGTACGGCGGATCCGGCCGCTCCCGCAGGCGGGAGAGCTCCCGGACCTCGCGCGCGACGAGCAGTCCGGCGAACGACGGGAGGCGCTTCGGCACCCCGACCGTCGACGCGTGGGCCCGATGCACGGTCCCGAACGCCTCCTCCACGAACAGTTCGCCGAGCTGGGCGAGCTGGGCGGCGAACGCCGGGTCGTTCGCCTCTTCCCCCGGAACGAACCGAAGGTTCTCGAGCATCAGGAACTCCCCGTTCCCGAGGCGGGCGGAGAGGTCGATCGCCCGGATCCCCACAATGTCCTCCGCGATCGGGACCGGAGCGCCGAGCAGCGAGCCGAGCCGCCGGGCGACCGGCCGCAGCGAGAACTTGGGATCGCGCCGACCGCCGGGGCGACCCAGGTGCGAGAGCAGGATCGTCCGGGCCCCGGCGGCGCGCAGGTGCTGGAGCGTCGGGAGCGCCTCGACGATCCGGGCGTCGTCCGCGACGGAGCCGTCCGGACCGAGCGGGACGTTGAAGTCGACGCGCACGAGCACGCGCCGTCCCTTCACCGGGGCGTCGGCGACGCCCCGCTTCGCGGCCATCGCTCGGTCGCGACGGCCGGCGACCTAAGACGATTGTGCCGACCGGGGGCGGGTCGCCGCGCTCCTCCGCAGCCGCTCGATCACCGACCGGGTCCGGGGGACGTCGACGCCGTGGTCGGCGGCGACCCGGACGATCGCCCCCGAGATCGCGTCGATCTCGGTCGGGCGACCCCGGTCGACATCCTGGAGCATGCTCGACCGGTTCTCCGAGGTCGCCCGGACGACGCGCGCGAGGTCGTCCTCGGCTTCGGCGAATTCGAAGTCGAACCCCGCGGACCCGGCGGCCCGGATCGCCTCGTGCAGCAGCCCGACCGCCTCGTCGTGCAGCGGTCCGTCGGCGAGCCGGCCGTTCGCGACCCCGTGGATCGCCGTCACCGGGTTGATGGCGGCGTTGACGAGCGCCTTCCGCCACACTTCGCGGTCGAACTCCCGGACCGCGCGCACCGGGAGCCGGGCCGAACGCAGGAGGTCGGTGAGACGGCGGATCGCGTCGGCGGCCGCGCCGCTCGGGACGGGAACGATCAGCTCCCCCGAGCCCGCGGCGCGCACGACCCCGGGGCCGACGAGCGTCGCGGGGACGGAGTTGATCGCGCGGACGACCGACCGGGCCGGGTCGGCCCAGCCGCCGGCGCCGAGACGCTCGATCGCCACCGGCTCGATCCCGAGGCCGTTCTCGAGAAGGAGCACGGGAGTGGGACGGAGCGAACGGGCGATCTCCTCGGCGGCCGTCGATAGGTCGAACGTCTTGACCGTGACCAGGACGCCCGCCGCGTCGGTGCCGGGAGGGATCCGCGTCTCGGCCGGGAGCGGGACGGTCTGAGCGTCGACCCCGTCGATCCGCAGTCCATGAGCTCGGATCACCGCGACGTGGGCCGGTCGTCCGACCAGCAGCACCGGGGTGCCCGCCGCGTGGAGGCGCCCTCCCAGGAGGGAGCCGACCGCCCCCGCGCCGACGACCACGACGACCGGCACGGTCGTCCCGTCACCCGAGGCGGCGGACGAGCTCGGCGAGCCCCGGCGCCTTCCCCCAGTCCCGCTGGAGGAGGGCGAGGAGGCC
>JASHXM010000074.1 GCA_030043545.1 Thermoplasmata archaeon
TCGCTTGTCGTGCGAACGCGCCCTCCTCAGCCCACCGACTTGCCTCGTGGAATACCGCTGCCAGTCCACTGAGAGAGTAGGTTAGCTGGGTGAGATAGCCCAAAGACTCCGCCTCGGAGCGGACCGCGTTCATGTCAGCTTCTGCGAGATCGACTCTTCCCGCGGCCAACTGGGCCCTCGCCCGGACCATTAACAGGTTGAACACGATGTCCATCCGACCCTCCCGCCGAGCCTCGGGTACGGCCGTCTCAATCGTCCTCAGTGCAATATCCGGCCCTCGAGTCTGACTGGCGACCCGGGCCCACGCGGCCATTCCTTCCAACGCCACGTCGATCGCATGTGCTTTTCTCGCGAGATCGATCACCGATTGGTACCGGTCGGCGGCTGCGTCGTATTGCCCTCGACTCTCGGAGATTCGGCCCTCACAGAACAGGAGAAAGGCGTGCAATCTCCGATTTAGCGGCTCAAGCTCGCGCGCCCGGTCGAGGTTGTGGCTTGCCTGCGTAGGCTCCCCTAGGCGGAGGTGCAGTTCGACCGAGGAGAGGAGCGCCTCCGCTTTCATTCGAGAGTCTCCCTCTGACTCGGCGACGGCCCGCCGGAGCACTTGGACTGCCTCGGCATAGTCGGAGTGAAGGCGGAGGAGCGATGCCTCGCCCATCAGAGTGCGGACGCGGGCGGCGCCAGCGGGCAGAGCGCCGGCCAAGCGTCGTAACGCCTGGCGCAACGTCTCGGAGTACCCCAACCGTAGGACGGCTCTCTGCTGGTCGTCGAGGTGTTTCGACGCGGACTTCCAGTCTTCCCCTTCGACCAGGTGAAGAAAACGCTCCCGAAGCGTCTCGGGACGGTGGCTCCTTCCATAGAACCGTGCGAGCGCAAGATGCGCATCTCGCTCCTCACGTGCCCCCGCACGCGCAAGCACTGCGGGCCTGACCGCTTGCAGTACCTCCACCCGTTCCAAGGATGCATTGTGAAGGACTCCAATCCGAAGGAGCTCGGATTGGCGAGGTTCGGGTAGGCCGAACTCGCTCGCAAGGACCACTGCTGGCAGGGGCTCCGCAGATAGAGCCACGGGAAGCACCGCTCGAATGTCTTCGGGGGAGAGTCGCTTGACAATCGCGGTCGGAAGCGACGCAGCATCGGCTTGAACTTCAGGATTGGATACTGCAAGTGACAGAAGCAACGGTGATCCGAGCGTGGACTGATAGATGGTTTCGAAGCGATCGGACAGGCCGCCTCGACGGTCAGTCAGCTCGTGAGCAGCCGCCCGGTCGAGGCCCCCGATCGTGATTCGGTTCGTTGTGACACCACGAGTCTCCCACCCTCCAAAGTCCTGGCCAATGACGTAGAACTGGTGCGCCCCCCGCGCAGCCAGCGCGGAGGTAAACTCGGACAGGAACGTCGTGAGGTCGGCGCCCCCGGAATCCACGTCATCTACAACCGCGACCAAGACCTCGCTCGCAAGAGCACGCGTGGCGAGGTCCGCCGTCTCGTTTGGCAGCGGGTTCCGAGGAAGTTGCGCGTAGTAGGCAAGCTGTGGGTTTCCAAGGAACGAGAGTGCGTGTGCGAGGGCTGCGACGAACTGCCTCGGCGATGTCGCCGGCCTAACTCGGAACCAGAAGGGAACCCGGCCCCGCTTGAGCCTTCGAATATGTCTGGCGATGAGGGCCGTCTTGCCAATCCCGGGCGGGCCGTCGACAAACGTGATCGACGGTGCCGACCGCCCGAGCTCGGCGAGGCGGTCGAGCTCCTCCTTCCGGCCGAGGAAGGGGTGCGGGGGAGGCGGCAACTCGCCCGCAAGGAGCGGGACTTCCCGAGTTTCCCGCTTGAGTCGGCCCCGACCGACCGTCGTCAGTCGGTAGGTGATCTGCTTTCGGCGACCGTCCCGTACCAACCCCCTGCGGGCAGTGAGCAACCCCTCCCGGACAAGCTGGTCCAGCGGGCGAGACATCGAGCAGGGGTGGTAGCCGAGGGCCTTCGCCAACTCGCGCTGGCTGATCCCGAAGACCTGGTCCTCCGATGGCTCGTGGGTCTGGACGTAGTCGAGGATCTCGACAGGGAGGTAGGTCTGGAGGCCCATCGAAGAGTACCATGCGCCTAGGAGTACTTAGAATTATTTTGTACAAAATATTGGCTGAGGTTTAAGTAGGCAGGTCGCCAACGACATGGCACCATGCGAGCGCCTGCGGACGAAGCCGCGCACACGGGGGGCATCGCCTCGATGCTCCAGGTCGCGGATCTCTGCCTCCAGTGCGGGCAGGACCACGGCGTCCCGCGCACCTCGCTCCGCCACCGCGGACCTACCGAGTGCCCCTCGGTGGTGATGGGGAGCTTCCCGGTGCTTCCGGTGATCGAGGCTGACCTCGAGGAGCTCCCTCCCGTTCCTGCCTCCCGGCGAATCCGCGACTTCGAACACCCGGCGCCCGCAACCACCCCCGTGGCACCGGTCTCGATTTCGTGGGGTCGCCGGGAGGATGAGTCTCGCCACCGCCCGCTGGCGATCCCCTGGCTGCCGCTCCCCGACCTCGGCGAGGTGCTCTGATGCTGCGGACGGAGCGGTCGTCGGTTCCGATCGACGCGCAGGACGCCTACGGGCACTCGGGCACGGTCCGCCAGCTGCTCCTGGCCGTGGCGCCTCCCCCGCATCCCCACCACTCGTACGCTCTCTCGGGCTGGCCCAGCTGGCTCGTTCCCACGTTCCGGGCCGGTGCCCACCGCCCCCCGGTGCGTGCTGTCCCGGAGGAACGGTGAACGCACCGTCCTTCCGTTCCTGAGATCACGATGCTGTGACCCCCGCGGGGTACCCGGCCCCGCGGGGGTCGAATTTAGACCCGGGATCAGACCACTCGGCCTGTCCGGGCCACGACTTCCAGCGCAAAGGAGAGATACCCCGACCTCGTCCGCCGGCCCGGCGATGGCGGCGACGACCTGCGGAGTGTGCGGGGGCCCCCTCGAAGAGGGGTTCGTGACGACGACGAACGGCTCCGGCCTCTTCTGGTCGCACGACGCCGCGGCGGCTCGCCTTCGGCCGTCCGGCCTGGAAGTGCTCCAAGGAACCCGGTTCGGAGGCACCTACTCCGCGAACCTGGCCGGTGGCCGGTGCGCGAAGTGCCGGACGATCCTGGTTCGACTTCCTACCGGGAAGTAGCCCCGTCCCCTTCGGCCCCCGCGACGACAAGCGGGCGGACGAGAAGCGACGGCGTCACCACGTAGTCGGCGAGCTCCGCTCGGCTCCCGATCCCCTGCACGTTCGCCAGCAGCGACGGCTGACCGGGGGGAGAGAGCACCATCCCGCCGACCGTGCCGCCGCGGACCGGCTCTGCGAGCTTCCCGTGTCGGATGTGGTAGCCGATCCGGATCTCGCCGCCGAACGCGCCGGAGATCTCGTCCGGGAACGCCCAGCCGATCTGCTGTACCCAAACGCCGTCGTCGACCGATTCGATCAGCTCCGCGTCGGAGCCGCCCTTCCCCTCCGCGACGACCACGGTCGAGCCGGTCACTCTCGGGGCGTAGACGAACTGACGCCAGTCGGCGTACCCCCCGGGGAGGATCCCGCGTCCGGCGCTGGCCGTCGAGGCGGCGTCGAACGCGCCCGCGTGCAGCGAGTCGTACAGCAGCTCGGTCGCCAGACCCGAGGTGATCAACGCGTGCGCCGCTCGGGGCGAGCCTTCTCCGTCGAACGGGGCGGAGTTCGCCGCCCACGGGTGGACCCCGTCGTCCCGGAGCGTGACCCCGTCCGCGGCGATGCGGCTCCCGAGCGCCGGGGAGAGCTTGCGCAGCCGCGCGGCACCGGTGAACCGGTAGCCGAGCACGACCGGGAGGATCCCGGCCAACACTCCGGGCGGGAGGCCGACCGAGAGTTCGCCGGTCGGCGGCGGGACCGCCCGTCGGACGTCCCGCGCGTACCGGCACCACTCCTCGATCTGCGCCGGCAGCCGGTCGGGCTCGAGTCGGCGGCCCGTCGAGTTGACCCAGTACTCCCCCGGTGCCGGACCCTCGGCTCCGCCGATCGCCTTCACCGCGAACTCGAAATCGACGGACGTGTGCCGGTAGGCGCGTCGAGCACCCGCCGAGTTGGCGATCGAGACCTCCGCGAGGGTGGCGCGGACCGACCCGAAGCTCGGCACGACGTCCTTGCGCTGGTCGAACCCGTGCAGCAGGCGATCGACGTACCGCTCGATGGAGCCGAGCGGATCGTCCCAGAGCGCCCGGTCGACGACCTCGATGTCGGCCGACGCCGCTCCGGAGCCGTTCGGCAGCTCCACGCGCTTCGCCGGGAACTCGGAGTGGCCCGCGACCGACTCGGCGTCCGACACGGTGGCGCGGATCCCCTCGGTCGAGAAGTCCGTCGACGCTTGAAAGCCGGCGCCGGTCTGACCGTCGCGGCTCCGGAGCACCCGGACCCCGTATCCCTCGAGGCCGACCGGCCCACGAACGAGTTCGACCGCTCGGCCGTTGAGGTGCAGCTCGAACCGTCGGATCCGCTCGGCGAAGATCTCCCACGGCTCCGCGGTCCGGATCCGATCGGCGACGCGGAACGCCGCGTCGGAGGGCTCGCCGGACGTCATGCCGGCCCCACGATGGCGGTCGACAGCAAGTGGACTCCGCCCGTCCCGGCCGGCAGTAGGTCGGTGTGGCCCTTCCCGCAGTAGCCGGGTTCGATCTCTTCCATCGGCCCCTTCTCCACGCCGCGGATCGACCGCATCACGTCGAGCACCTTGCCCGAGAGGGCCATCGACCCGACGAGCCGACCGAGCTTACCGTGCTCGATGAGCCGACCGCGTTTCACCTTGAGCTGCATCTGCCCACCGAGCGGGTCCTCCACGCCGCTCGTCGCGCGCTCGAGCAGGATCCCGTCCTTCACCTCCTGGATCAGCTCCTCGAGCGACCGGTCGCCCGGGGCAACGTACGTGTTCGTCATCCGAACGAACGCGCGGCTCAGGAAGTCGGCCCGCCGGGTGTTGCCCGTCGGCTTCGCGCGGAACGCCTGGGCCGTCTCGCGGTCGTGCAGCGCTCCGACGAACCGTCCCCGGTCGACGAGCATCGTCTTCTGGCCCGGATTCCCCTCGTCGTCGCAGTAGATCGTTCCCCAGCCACCCGGATACGAGCCGTCGTCGATGATCGAGAGCGACTCCGGGGCGACCGAACTGCCGAGGATCGGTTTCAGGTACGAGCGGTCCCGGACGAACTGGTCCGCCTCGGTACCGTGCCCGAACGACTCGTGCGCGAACGTCCCCGACACGCTCGGGTCGAGCACGACCGCCATCTGGCCGGTGGGCGGCGCAGCCGCCCCGAGCGATTCCCGCGCGCCCTCCGCGACGCGTCGTGCGGTCGCCTCGTTCAGGAAGTCGGTCGTCTCCCAGCCGCCGACCCGCCCGCGGCCGTAGAAGTCGAACTCGGCGCGCCCGCCCTCCATCGCGATCGCGACCAAGGTCGCCCGCGTGCGGCTCACCTGTGACAGGCATCGCGCCCCGGTCGAGTTGAGGTAGAATCGTTCGTTGTCCCCCCATCCGATCGCGACCTGGACGTTCTGGATCGACGGGACCCCGCTCGCCCACTTCCGGGCGTCGCGGGCGAGCGAGAGCATCTCCTCGACCGGCACGTCTCGCATCGGGCGCGTGACGCGGGAGCGCCACTCCTTCCGGGTCGTCGACGACGGTCCGGGAGGGGGCGCGCGGCCGGTCGCCTTGGCGGCCGCCTGCTCGAGCGACTCGACCGTGGCGGTCACGGCGGCCGGCTCGAACGACGACGTCGCCGCCTCGACCCAGCGGTTGCCGTTCCAGACCCGGAACACCGCCCCGGCGAGCCGTGGTTCGGACGACACGCTCGTCGTCTTCGAGTCGAGGCGGACGGCGCCGCCGACCTCACGCTCGGCGAGCGCCTCCGCGAACGACGCCGAACGGGTCAGGCGGGAGATCCCGGCGGCCAGCGCCGCCTCGTGGTCGGTCAACCCGGACATGATGCGACCGCCAAAGGAGCCGGTCTTATACGAGTGCCGGCCGCCGCGGGGCGCGCCGGGCCACCGCCCGGCAGGAGCGAGCCGCTATAGCGGGGTGCGATTCTGAGCGAGCGTGCCCGCGCGCACCGCGACTCGCGACTTCGGCCTGGTCGGTTTCGACCACGT
>JASHXM010000075.1 GCA_030043545.1 Thermoplasmata archaeon
CGCCGGGAGCATCGCGATCAGGTTCGAGAAGGCGATCCCGAACAGGTAGCGGACCCGTCCCAGCGGGCTCGCGACGAACATGTCCTGCAGCGAGCACTCGATCCGCCACGTCGCGCTGTCGCCGAGCACCCAGGAGCCGATGTTCTGCATCGTGAACAGCATCGCCCCGATGATCTCGAGCGGGCGGAGCGACGGCGACGAGATGAGCGACAGGAAGTAGAGGAAGATGAACGGCAGGAGGATCGGGGTGATCGTCACCGCGGGGTTGCGCGAGATCCACCGCCAACCGACGATCAGGAACGCCGGCAGCGCCTTGCCGCGGCGGGGCACGTTCGGGAACGCGACGTCCACCCCGACCATCTACCGCTCCCGGACCGTCCGCCGGGCCCAAAGGACGGCGAAGGTGAACAGCGCCGCGGTCTCCCCGGCGAGCCCGACGGTCGCGAGCAGCCGCTCCCCGGTGCTCAAGACGGTGACGCCGATCGCCGACTGGATGAGGGCGGCCGCCGCGCTCGGCGGCATCAGGAGGGCGACCGGGTGGAGGAACGCCGGGAACAGGCCGAACGGGTAGAAGACCGGCGGGAGGACGCCGAAGACGTTGAAGAACAGGCTCGAGTACGCCCAGATCGCCCGGTTGTCGCGGAACGCCGTCGAGAACGCGTAGCCGATCGACGCGGCGCTCAGCCAGACGGCGCCGCAGAGGGCGATCAGCAGGAGGACCGTGGCGGGCGCGAGATGGGCGACGAACGTCGCGAGCGTGCCGACGATGATCACGGGGGGGACGTAGACCGCGAGGATGCCGGCGGACATCCCGACGAAGTACGCTTCCGGGGTGAGGGGCCCGGCGAGGTAGAGGTCGTTCGCCTTGTGGTCGATCCGGATGTACGCGGCCTCGTTGAGCACCCGCTGGCCCATCGTGAAGACGGAGAAGATCGTCGCGCCGCAGAGGGCGACCCCGATGAGCCCCGGGTTGAGGATGTAGACGAAGACGAGGAGGACCCCCTGGACGACCATCGAGGTCGCCATCGCGAGCTCCTCGTGGAGCTGGACGAGCGCCTCGGTCCAGAAGAACGCGACCAGGCCCCGGAACGGCCGGGCGGCATCGCCGACCTCAGTCCTCATTGATCGACCGCCCGACGACCCGAAGGAACGCCTCCTCGAGCGTCACCGGCCCCACCGTGGCGGCGAGCCCGGCGCGGACCGCGACGTCCATCAGCTCGCCGAGCCGCTCCGGCGCGACGATCACCGTCACCGCGTCCTGGTCCGCGACGACCGAGCCGAACCCCCGGAACCGCTCGAGCTCGCGCCGGCCGTTCGGGATCGTCACCTTGAGCGTCCCGCCGACCGACCGTTTGAGGTCCTCCGCCGTCCCGTCGACGAGCACCCGGCCGTGCTCGATGATGTACAGCCGGTCGCTCAGCGCGTCGGCCTCGTCGAGGTAGTGGGTCGTCAGCAGGATCGTCGACCCGCGCTGGGTCAGCCCCCGCAGGCACTTCCAGACGGCGCGACGCGCGAACGGGTCCATCCCGATCGTCGGCTCATCGAGGAACAATAGCGGCGCTTCGGTCGCGATCACCGTCGCGACCATCGTCCGCTGGCGCTGCCCCCCCGAGAGCGTGATCGCGAGGCGGTCGGCGAAGTCGCCGAGCCCCATCTGATCGAGCGCCGACTCGGTGCGCGCCTTCGCGGTCTCGCGCGCGAGGCCGCGGGCGCGCAGGTAGGTGTACACCTGCTCGCGCGGCGTGAGGTGGAAGAACGGCTTCCCCTCCTGCGGGACGACGGCGATGTACGGCCGCACCTTCTCGGGGGCCCGGTCGCCGTCGTGCCCGAACACCTCGATCGTCCCCGAGGTCGGGCGAAGGAGCGTCGACGCGATCCGAAGGAACGTCGTCTTGCCGGCGCCGTTGCGCCCCAGGAGCGCCACGCGCTCCCCACGACGGACCTCCAGCGAGACGCCGGCGAGCGCCTCGACCTCCGGCGCGCCCTTCGTGAGGTACGTCTTGCGCAGATCGCGGCTGCGCAGCGCCTCGCCCGTCATCGACCGGCCCACCCGCCGGTCGGGGATCGGACCGACGACCGGAAGCGGGGAGTACGTGCGTCGGTCGGTCGGACGGGGGCCGGAGTCAGCCCCACGCCCCTCCCGAGCGGCGCGCGGAGGCGTTCATCCGGACCTCGTACGGGTCGAGCGTCCACGGAACGTCATCGGACGTCCCCAGACGGCCGTCGGCTTAACCTCTGCGCGCGCGAGGAACGGCGGTCGCCCGCCCGTCACTCGTCCCGGTCGACCGGCGGCTCCTCCTCGGGTACCTCTTCGCTCGGGTCGATCGTCGGGAGCTCCGTCGTTCCGGTGAACGGCTCCGGGAACTCCGTCGAGCGGAGGCCCGGGGCGAGCGCGAGGTCGACGGGCGCCAGCGATGGCGACCGCTCGACGTGGCAGAGCCGGGTGAGGGGCTCGTAGATGATCGCCGGGAGGCTCAGCGAGGCGCCGATCCGACGCACATCCTCCTTCGTCAGCTCGCCGCTCGCGGCCAGCACGACGAAGTACGTCACGAACCCCACGATCACCGCGGCCATCAGCTGGAGGCCGGACTGGACGGGGAAGAAGTGGGTCCGGTTGATGATCGCGAGGACGAGGAACGAGTCGGCGGCGCAGAAGGTGATCCGACCGAGCGACCAGGGGTCGATGTGGACCCGGATCAGCGTTTCCATGAAGTAGGTGTTGAGCACGAGCGCCGCGATGCCGGAGAGCAAGACGGCGATCGCGCCCGCGACGATCCCGTCCGCCGGCGGCAGGATCCCCCACGGGGGCATCAGCAACGCCACGGCGCTGAACAGGACGACGACCTGCGTGCTGGTGATGTACAGCTCGAGCCGACGTCGTCCGATCGCGTTGATGCTCGATTGGATGATCTGGCTCAGCGCGAGCGGGAGCGCGCTCACGACGAGGATGGCAAGCGGCCACGCCCCGGCCTTCGCGTACAGGTGGTTCGCGAAGACGTCCAGGAACGTGTAGCGGTACGTGACGAGCGCGACCACGCCGGGCACGAGGAGCATGGCGGAGTACCGCAGCGCCTGCCAGGTGCTCGACCGTAACGGTTCGTACCGTTCCTGCCGATGTAAGCCGGCGAGGTACGGGAACAACGGCGTCGTGACGGCGGCTGG
>JASHXM010000076.1 GCA_030043545.1 Thermoplasmata archaeon
TGCCAGTGGAGGTCGCGGCTTTTGTACCCCGTCGGGCGTCGAACGCCCGAGGAGACTCCGATGAGCGCAGCGTCCAGCTGGTTCGTCTCGATCCTGTTCCTGCTCGGCCTCGTCTTCGCCCTCCACGCCGCCGGCGTCGACGCGGGCTCGGCGCTCGGGGTCGCGTTGCGGGGCGTCGATCGCGCCCTGCTGCAGCCGCTCTAGTCCCCGCCGGCCCGCCGCTCAGCGGGGGTCGTCGGGAACGGGACGTCGGGCGACGGCCTCCGCCACTCCCGTCGGTCGCACGATCCCTCCCGGCGTGACGTACGCCGTCACGAATCGGGCCGGCGTCACGTCGAACGCGGGGTTGCGAGCCTTGCTGCGCCGAGGCGCGATCCGGCGGCCGGCGAGCTCGAGCACCTCGTCGTCCCCCCGTTCCTCGACGGGGATCGACCGCCCGGTCGGGCGGCGCGGGTCGAACGTGCTCCACGGGGCGGCGACGTAGAACGGGACCCCGTTCTCCTTCGCCACGACCGCCTTCTCGTACGTCCCGATCTTGTTCGCGAAATCCCCGTTTCGGGCGATCCGGTCGGCGCCCACGATCACCGCGTCGACGTCGCCGCGGGCGAGGTAGTGGCCGGCGGCATTGTCGGCGATCACGGCGTGCGGGATCCGTTCCCGCGCGAGCTCCCACGCCGTGAGCCGGGCGCCCTGGAGGAGCGGCCGCGTCTCATCGACCCAGACGAACAGGCGGGCGCCGCGCTGGCGGGCCACCCGGAGCGGCGCGAGCGCGGTCCCCCACTCCACGGTGGCGAGCGCACCCGCGTTGCAGTGCGTGAGGACGCTCTTCTCGCCGCGGAACAGCGGCGCGCCGGCGCGACCGATCGCGTGGCACTCGTCGACGACGCGCTCCTTGTAGGCGTCCGCCGCCGCGTCGACCTCGGCGCCGTCGACCCACGCCCGCCGGACGGTCTCGATCCCGACGAACAGGTCGTGGGCCGTCGGTCGGGTGGCGCGGAGGACGGACGCGGCCCGGTCGGGGGTCTCGCCGCGCGTCCGTGCGGCGAGCGCCATCCCGTATGCCGCGGCAACCCCGATCGCTGGCGCGCCTCGGACGGTGAGGGTGCGGATCGCGTCCGCCACCTCTCCGATCCGGGTGAGCCGTCGGACGACGGTGCGACCGGGGAGCTCGCGCTGGTCGATCAGGAACAGCGTACCGGGACGGTACCAGAGCGCTCGAACGGGCATCGCCGGGCCTACGCCTCGAGCGACCGGATCAGGTCGATCCAGTCGGGCGAGACGGTCTTCGGGCTCCGAAGCGCCTCGTCGAACGGAACGCCGCGGACCGACTCGCCTCGCAGCACGGCGACTTCGCCGAATCGGCCCGCCAGCGCGAGGTCGACCGCGGCCGCCCCGAGCCGGCTCGCGAGGATCCGGTCGAACAGCTCCGGCGCCCCCCCGCGCTGGATGTGGCCGATCTGGGCGCTGCGGCTCTCGACGCCCGTCGCGGCCTCGATCCGACGGGCGACCTCCGCGCCGACTCCCCGTTCGCGCAGGAGCTCGTGGCCGAACTCGTCCTTCGCGCCGGCGGAGCCTTTCGCGGTCCCCAGCTCGACCCCCTCGCTCGCCACGACGAGCGCGTAGCCGCGCGCCGCGACGGCCGCCCGGACCCGGGCGAGCAGGGCCGCCTCGTCGTACGGCTCCTCCGGCAGCAGCGTCGCGTCCGCGCCGCCGGCGAGCCCGGTCCCGAGCGCGACCCAGCCGGCGTTCCGCCCCATCACCTCGAGGACGATCGCCCGGTGGTGGCTCTGCGCGGTGTCGCGCAGCCGCTCGAGCGCGTCGACCGCGACCGCGGTCGCGGAGTGGAAGCCGAACGTCCAGTCGGTCCCCCCGACGTCGTTGTCCATCGTCTTCGGCACGCCGATCACCGGTCGACCCCGACGGTGGAGCTCCCGGGCGGCGGAGAGGGTGTCGTCGCCGCCGATCGCCACCAGGGCGTCGATCCGCTCCCGCGCCAGCACGGCGAGCACCTTCGCCGCGTCGTCCTCCTTCGCGAACGGGTTCGTCCGCGAGCTGCCGAGGACGGTGCCGCCCCGGTTCAGGATCCCGGCGACCTCCGCGGGAGGAAGCGGGCGGACGAGTCCGTCCCGGACGCCCTTCCAGCCGTCGAGGAACCCGACGGTCGCATGGCCGCCCCGGGCCGCCCGGAGGACGACCGCGCGGATCGTCGGGTTGAGCCCCGGGCAGTCTCCGCCGCCGGTGAGGACCCCGAACCTCACGCGGCGACCTCGACGTACCCCCGCGGGGCCGTCGTGAGGAACTCGTATCCGTGCTTCGTGACGACGATATCGTCCTCGATCCGGACGCCGCCTTTCCCCGTGAGATAGATCCCGGGCTCCACGGTGAACACCATCCCTTCCTCGAGCGGGTCGGCGATCTGCGGACCGTAGTACCAGCCGTCGTGGACGGCGAGCCCGATCGAGTGGCCGACGCCGTGGATCAGCCGCCCTTTCCACGGGGACGCGTCGATCACCTTCTCCGCCGCCAGGTGAACCTCCTTCGCGGGCACCCCGGGCCGGATCGTGTCGAGCGCCGCCTGCTGCGCCGCCTCGACGGTCTCGTGGACCCGCTTCATCTCGTCGTCCCGCCGGCCGAAGTGGAACGACCGGGTGATGTCGCTCGCGTAGCGCCGGTGGATCGCGCCGAAGTCGCAGACGATCGACTGTCCGTCCTTGAGGCGCGCGTCGCCGGGCTGAAAGTGCGGCTCGGCGCCGTGGGGGCCGAAGCCGACGATCGTGGAGAACGACCGGCCGTTCGCGCCGTGGCGGTTCATCCGATGCTCGATCTCCGCGGCGAGCTCGAGCTCGGTGACGCCCGATTTGAGGAGCGACGGGATCTCGAGCCCCGCCTTGGAGCCGATCTCGGCGGCCGTGCGCAGGCGGGCGATCTCGGTCGCGTCCTTGGTGGCGCGCGCTTTGCGGATCGCTGGGGTCGCGTCGACCCAGGTGACCTTCGGCAGCGCCTTCTCGAGACGGAGATACCAGTCGTGCGTCAGCTCGCGGTAGTGGAGCCCGACCGTGGCGGCCGGGCCGAGCAGCTTCTGCACCGCGGCGTCGGTGCCGTCCCGGCTCACCGCGTGGACCGTCACGTGGGGGTCTCCCTTCGCCGCCTCTTCGGCGCTCGTCGCCTCGAGCGGCGAGGTGAGGACGTCCAGGTGGCCGTCCGGCTTCGCGATCGCGACCGACCCTTCGAACAGCCCGCTCGGCACGTCGAACGCGTAGAAGAAGCTCTGATCCAGGTGCGGCTCGGTGGAGTTGGCGAGGACGATCGCGTCGACCGGGCTCTCGAGGAGCCCGAAGATCTTCTCGATGCGCGCCTTCATCGGTCGGCCGAGCCGCTAGGCGGCTTCAACGTTTTGGCCGGCGGTGCGGAGGTCCTTCCAGGAGAGGAGCGGCTCTCGGGCGGCCCGGACCTCGTCGATCCGGCCGACGGCGAGCGACCGCGGCGCGGCGTGCAGCGCCTCGGGCGAGTCCTGGACGGCGCGTTCGAACGCCTCGGCGAACCGGTCGAGCTCGCGGCGGCTCTCGGTCTCGGGGAGCTCGACCATCAGCGCCTCCTCCACGAGCGACGGGAAGTAGATCGTCGGGGCGTGCACCCCTTCGTCCAGCAGCCGCTTCGCGAGGTCGAGCGTCCGCAGCCCCCGGAGCTTGAGCGGCTCGCCCGAGAGCAGGAACTCGTGCTTCACGAGCGGCCGGAACGGCCGGGGCAGGTGGGTCCCGAGCTTCTTCCCGACGTAGTTCGAGTTGAGGACGGCCCGCCGGGAGATGTGCTCGAGCCCCTCCTCGCCGTGCGAGAGGATGAAGACGAGCGCGCGGAGGTCGAGCCCGAAGTTGCCGTAGCCGCTCTTGATCTTCCCGATCGACCTCGGGCGATCGTAGTCCAGGTGGAAGGTGCGTCCCTTCTTCACCACGCGCGGGACCGGCAGGTAGGGCGCGAGCCGCTCGCCGGCGGCGAGGACGCCCGCGCCGGGCCCGCCGCCGCCGTGCGGCGTGGCGAAGGTCTTGTGCAGGTTCAGGTGCGCGACGTCGAAGCCCATCCGGCCCGGATGCGTCACGCCGAGGATCGCGTTCAGGTTCGCCCCGTCGTAGTAGAGGAGGCCGCCCGCGCCGTGGACCGTCTCCGCGATCTCGACGATCTCCGGCTCGAACAGCCCCGCCGTGTTCGGGTTCGTGAGCATGAAGGCGGCGGTGTGCGGCCCGACGGCGGCCCGCAACGCGGCCAAGTCGACGCACCCGTCCTTCGAGGGGATCTCGCGGGCGGTGAAGCCGGCCATCGCCGCCGACGCGGGATTCGTCCCGTGGGCGGTGTCCGGCAGCAGCACCTCG
>JASHXM010000077.1 GCA_030043545.1 Thermoplasmata archaeon
GCATCGGGGAGGCCGTACGACTGGGACATCCCCATGCAGCCGAGCCCGATCGCGGAGACAAGCGGGCCGTTCCGACCGAGGCGTCGGGTGCGCATGCTCGGGCCACCGCCCGGGCGGATTTAGCCCCGGCCGCCGCGCGCTCCGGGACGGCGGTTCACCGGGCGAGGTTCTCGGCCACGATCCGGTCGAAGTCGTCGGGTTTGGGCGGCCAGCCCTCGGTCATGTAGCGGAGGAACGCCGCGCGATCGGGCTGGAGCAGCGCTTCGTTCGTGCGACGCTCGAAGCCGATCGTGGTACAGTACCGTTCGGGGGCAGGGAGTCCGTGGCGGGGTCCGTAATGGGCGGGATACACCTCGGTCGCATCCGGCAGCGTGAGGAGCTTCTGGGTGAGGCTCTCCCAGAGGAGCTCGGGGTCGCCGTCGCCCAGATCGGTCCGACCGCACGCGCCCGGGAGGAGCGTGTCGCCGCAGAACACCGAGCCCCCAGACCGGAGGGTCAGGTGGTCGCGGGTGTGCCCGGGGGTCTCGGCGACCACGATCTCGGAGCCGCCGACCCGGACCGACTCGCCCTCGGCGAGCCGCTCGTGCGGGTACTGTGCCGGACTCCGACGACCGAGGTAGATCGGGGCCGAGGTGACCTCGTGCAAGCGGGCGTGGCCGGCCAGGTGGTCGGCGTGCGTGTGGGTCTCGAGGATCGCGCGGAGCGTGAGCCCCTGCTCTCGGATCGCCGCGCGATACCGGCCGACGTCGCGTCCCGGGTCGACGATCGCCGCCTCCCGGCGGTCGGGGTCCCAGAGGAGGTACGCGAGGCAGCCGGTCGCGACGTTCGGGAACTGCTGGAGGACGAGCCCGCCCGCGGTCGGCTCGGGGTACCGGGGCACCGTCGGATCGACCACCCGGGAGTACTCGTCGATCCCGCCGTCGAGCACGCTCACGGACGACCAACCCCGACTCCGGAGGAGTTCGGCCGCCATCGCGGCCTGCCCCCCGAAATGGCAGTAGACGACGATCGGCCGCCCCTGGGGGAGTTCGGGGAGGCGCGATGCGAGTTCGGAGCTCGGGATCCAGAGGTCGCCCGAGATCCGGGCGACCGCGCGTTCGCCCGCCGGTCGAACGTCGAGGAGCACGGGGGGCTCCGGGCCGCGGCGCCATCGGGCGAGCTCGACGGCGAACAGCCGGCCGCGGGGAGCGGACGGGCTCAGCGCGCGGCGCCGATCATCGACCGGCATCTCTCCGCCGGGCGAGCGATCCTGGAGGGGGGGATCCGGTGGCGTGTGGGCCTGCGAACGGTGCATCGGCCCCTACTCCACCGTGACCCGGACGGCCTGGATCGCGTGACAGCCGTACTGGAACTCGTTCGGCGCCGGCTCGGACGGCTGGCTCCCACCGGCGGAGTCGAAGGCGCGGACTCGCAGCGTCTCCTCGCCCGATCGCGTCGGGGTCCACCGCAGCTCCCAGGATCGCCACGCGAACGGGCCTCGGGACGGAGCCAGCGTGGCGGCGGTCCAACCCGCCCCCGCGTCGACCTCGACCCGGTCGACCGTCGGTCCGCCGGACCACGCCTTTCCTCGGACGATCACGGCCCGTCCTTTCGGGAGCCCGGAACCGCTCTCCGGCGACGCGATCAGCGACTTCACGCGCAACCGCTCGACCGGCGCCACGGTCTCTCCCTCCGCACGGAAGACGTACCGCGCATTCTGGAAGTACCCCGTGAACGGAGCGTCCAGCACGACCACTCGCTCGAGCCACTTGACCCACGACATCCCGTACCAGCCCGGTACGACCAAGCGCACGGGACCCCCGTGCGCGCTCGGGATCGGCGCCCCGTTGAGGCGGGTCGCGACGAGCACGTCCCCGACCGGCCCGTCGGGCCCGATCGTGAGGCCCCGGGCAAATCCGACCGACGTGCTCCCCTCCGCCCGGTCCGCCCCGTAGAACGCGAGGTGCCTCGAGTCGGTCCCGGCGCCAGCCGCGCGGAGCAGCTCGAGCAGCGGCACGCCGGCCCAGCTCGCGCACCCGACGGCGCCGTCCCCCCAGCCGATCTCGCCGGGGGCGA
Organism: Thermoplasmata archaeon; assembly: GCA_030043545.1. Taxonomy (GTDB): domain Archaea; phylum Thermoplasmatota; class Thermoplasmata; order Lutacidiplasmatales; family UBA184; genus Lutacidiplasma. Next base: position 2,056 of record JASHXM010000077.1, read on the forward strand.
TCGCCCCGAACCGCTTTCGGCTGTTCCCCGCGCACTCCAGGACCGCCTCGACGGTCCGCTGGGGCATCCCGTCGAGGTCCTCGACCGTGAACGCGCTCGGCCGACCGGCCTCCCCCACGATCGTGACCGAGGACGTCGCCGACCGGCTCGGTGCAGGGTAGTGAGAGCGGACGAACAGATCGTCGGCGGCCGTGGTCTCCGCCAGCAGGGAGGCGAGGGGCGCCTCCCGGTTCTGAGCCACGGAGGACGACTCAGCTCGAGGCGCGACCGGGGTGCCGGAGCGAGCTGCCATCCGCCGTTGGGTCCCTCCCGGAGATTGCGGTAGCCGGCCCTCGGCTTTGAACGTTCCATCGGCGCAGCCTACGCCCGTCGCGGACGTTCCTGCGCCGGGACGTACTGCCGTCGACGACGGCGTCATGAACGCCGACGGCCAAGGGGACCGACGGCGCCCCCGGCCCTGGCGAAAGCGGTCGATGAGGGCAAAAGCGGCGGTGGCTCCTCGTCGAGGCCGATGACCCGTCGTCTCGCCGCGATCATGTTCACGGACCTGGTGGGGTTCACGAAGCTCGGGCAACGGGACGAGGAGGCCGCCCTCCGGTTGCGGCGGGAGTACCAGGCGCTCCTGCGACCGTGCTTCGCCACGTTCGGCGGCCACGAGGTGAAGACGATGGGCGACGGCTTCCTCGTCGAGTTCGCGAGCGCGGTCGAGTCGGTCCGCTGCGCGGTCGAGATCCAACGGGTCGTCGCGGAGCGCAACGACTCGGTGGGCGCGGCGGATCGGCTGGTCCTCCGGATCGGCCTCCACTCGGGGGACATCGTGGAGGAAGGCGACGACGTCGTCGGCGATGCCGTCAACGTCGCCTCGCGCATCGAGCCGCTCGCCGAGCCGGGGGAGGTCTGCCTCACGGGCGCCGTCTACGAGCAGACCCGGAACAAGCTACCGGTCCACTTCGAGCGCGTCGGCTCCCGTACCTTGAAGAACGTCCAGGAGCCGGTCGAGCTGTATCGCATTCGCGGCGCCGGCCCACCCCCGCCGGCCCGCGACCCGACGCCGTCCGCCGAGCCGGTGCCGTTCCGCCTCGCCGTGCTGCCGCTCGCCAACCTGAGCGCGGAGCCGAGCGACGAGTTCTTCGCCGACGGGCTGACCGACGAGCTGATCTCGCGCACGGCGCAGGTCCCCCAGGTCCGGGTGATCTCCCGGACCTCCGTCCAGCGGTACAAGGGGTCGCCGAAGTCGATCCGGGAGGTCGGCGCCGAGCTGGACGTCGGTGTGGCGTTGGAGGGAAGCGTCCGGAAGGCCGGCGATCGGGTCCGGATCGCCGTGCAGCTGGTCGACGTCCGGTCGGAAGCGCACATCTGGTCGATGCGTTACGACCGGCCGTTCGGCGACATCTTCGCGATCCAGGACGACATCGCGGGCCAGGTCGCGCGATCCGTGGCGGCCCAGTTGACCGGTAACCGGCCCGCGGCCGAGCCGTCCGCGACCCCCCCCTCGACGGTCGACACGAAGGACATGGAGGCGTACGCCTACTTCCTCCACGGCCGGCAGCTGTTCGGCGAGCGGGGGTCGATCGAGTCGATCCGCACCGCCCTCTCGTTGTTCGAGGCCGCGGTCGCCCAGGACCCGCGCTTCGCCCGAGCCCGGGTCGGCGTCGCCGAGACGCTCCTCTGGCTCGCGACCGAGGGCGTGGTCCCGTTCCGGGAGGCCGAAGATCGGGCGTACGCCGAGCTGCGGCACGCGCTCGCGATCAGTGAGACGATCGCCGAGGCGCACTCCGTCCTCGCCGCCCTGTACCTCGGCTCGGACCGGTACGCGGAGTGCGAGCAGGAGGCGCACCGCGCGATGCGGCTGAACCCGAGCCTCGCCGACCCGTACCGCTGGCTCGCCCAGCTGGCGGCGGGGGACGGGAATATCGAGGAAGCCGTGCGTCTCCTCGAGAGCGCGCGCCGGCTGAACCCCGAGGATGTGAACGTCCTCTCGTTCCTCGGACGGGCGCTCGCGTACGCCGGTCGCGAGGCCGAGGCGCTCGCGTTCTGGAAGGCGACGCGGGCGCAGGTCCCGTTCCGGACCAACGCGCATCTCGCGGAGTTCTACCTGGGCCGGGGGGAGTTGGCCGCGGCCGAACCGGCGATCCGGGAGATGGAACGGATCCGCGCGAAGAGTCCGTGGACGCTCGTCGCGCGCGGGACGCTCAACGTGCGCCGCGGCGACCCCACGCTGGCCCGAGAGTACCTCCGCCAACTCGAGGAGCGGGCGAAGCAGGGCGAGATGACCGTCTTCTTCAGCGGCTTCCTGCATTTCGCGCTCGGCGAGCTCGACCCGTTCGTCGCCGATATGCAGGCCGCGCAACGGTGGAAGGTCCTCCCGCTGCTCGAGCTCCTGTACTCCCCGCTGTACGCCGGGGCCCGGGCCGACCCTCGGATCCAGGAGATCCTTCGGCGGCAGCGCGAACTCGGCCGGCCTCCGCCTCGCCCCTTCGCGGGCGCTGGCGCGGGGCCCGAACTCGGCTCCGGGGCCGGGACAGGGAGCGACCCGCCAGCCCCGGGCCCTACCCTTCCGTGACCTCGTGGATCTCGTCGGCGACGAGCCCGTGCGCTTCCCGGTGGACCCGGGCCGCGGCGTCCGGGTTCGGAGCGCGGACCAGGCATTGGATCGTGCCGTTCTTCTCGTCGACCCAGTAGTGGACGTACTCGACCCCGTGCTTCCCTTGCACCTCGAGGTCCTTCGCGTGTGCCTCGGCGACGGCCGCCGCGGTCACGCCCTTCATCTTCCGATGGGTGTCCATGTAGAGCGGCATCGGGCGGCCAACAGCGGCCGCGGCTCTTAAAGGGAGGAGCACGAGCGCGGGACGGCCGAGTGTCCGGCGGTTCTCGTCCGGGGGCCCCGGGGCGAGATCAGCGCCCCCCCCCGCCCGCCCCGACGATCACTGATCGTCCATCAGCAGGATCTCGTTCCCGTCCGGATCTCGGACCATCGCGTCCCAGACCCCCCACGGCTGCAGCGTCGGCTCGTGGACGAACTCGACCCCCCGCCCCTTCAACCGGGCGCATTCGTCCTTGAGATCGCCTTCTACGATCACCAGGATGCCGGTGTTCCCCGGCTCGAGCCCGGCGCCCCCTTCGGACGCCAGGCAGAGGTGGAGGGCGCCGCCCTTGTCCCCCCGTCCGACCGTGATCCAGTGCTCTCCGTCGTGCAGCACCGAGAACCCGAGCTTCTCAGTATACCAGCGCTTCGCGCGTTCCCGGTCGGCGACCATTACCGCCACGCTCGCCACCCACGCCGCGCCGGGCCCCTTCCGACACTTCGCCGTCTTCTTGGCGACCATCGACCCGCCTCCGTTCGCCCTACCGGACCTGACCATAAACGGCCTCCGGGCGAGCGGACGTCCCCGACGTGAGAGCGCCCGCGTCCCGAGGTCGAACCCTAAACCCCTCCGAGCGTGCGCCGACCGATGTCGCTCGAAACGAAGCTTGCGCTTCGGGGACGAACCCTCGAGGTCGTGGACGCGCCCGCCGGCGTCGCGCTCCCCGGCGGCGGCCCCCCGCGGAGCGGCGACGCGGTCCTGATCTTTGTGAGGGACCGGGTCGCGCTCGACCACCAGTTGACTCGCGTCGTCCGTTCGGCCCGCGCCGATCGCCTGACCTGGATCGCCTATCCGAAGGGCGGACGACTGGGGACCGACCTCAACCGGGACCGCCTCGCGGCCGTGCTCGTCGCACACGGGGTGCGTCCGGTGACGCAGGTCGCGATCGACGAAACGTGGAGCGCGCTACGGTTTCGACCGGATCCTACGGTGTAAGGGCGGGCCACCCATCGCGACGGGAGCGGGGCTCCGGCCCCGCGCGCCGACGCCGTCGAATGACTATATCCCGGTAGCGGAGTCGGACCGCCCGGGCGACCGGGGGAGGTACCGATGGCGAGCCGAGTCAACCGACAGTGGCGGATCGCGAGTCGCCCCCGGGGCACGATCTCCGAGGCGAACTTCGAGTGGGTCGAGTCGCCGGCGCCGGCCCCGAAAGATGGGGAGTTCCTCGCCCGCAACCTCTGGCTCTCGTTCGACCCGACACAGTTGTTCATGATCGGCCGGAACGAGCTCGCCGATGCCGCCTCGGGGGCGCTCCCGTTGGGGAGCCCGATGGGGACGCTCGCGGTCTCGCAGGTGATCGAGTCGCGCCACCCGTCGTTCCGTCCGGGCGAGATCGTGCACGGCCAGATGCGCTGGGAGGACTATTCGGTGTCGGACGGCCTCGGGTTCACGCCGACCTACCGGGTCCCGGAGGGCGTCCCCGGGAATTGGGCGATCGGCGTGCTGGGGATCACGGGGCTGGCCGCCTACTTTGGCGTGCGAGAGATCGCGAGGCCGAAGCGCGGGGAGACGTTCGTCATCTCCGGGGCCGCCGGCGGCGTCGGCTCGGTCGCCGTGCAGCTCGCGAAGCTCGAGGGGCTGCGCGTGATCGGGATCGCCGGCAGCGCCGCGAAGTGCGCATGGCTCACGTCGGAAGGCGGGGCGGACGCGGCGATCAACCACCGAACGGAGGAGGTGGGTCGCCGGCTCACCGAGCTATGCCCGGACGGCCTGGACATCTTCTTCGACAACGACGGGGGACCGACGCTCGACCTGGCGCTCGACCGACTGCGCACCGGCGGTCGGGTCGTCCTCTGCGGGGGGACCGCGAACTACTCGCTGACCCCGCGGCCCCCGGGACCGAGCAACCTGATGTCGCTCATCATGGCGAACGGGCGGATGGAGGGGCTGCTCGCGCGGGACTACATCCCGCGCCTCGCGGAAGCGGCGGAGTATCTCGTGCCGAGGCTGCGCTCCGGTCAGCTCCGGTCGAAGGAGGACACCGTCACTGGCCTGCGCGGTGCGCCGTCGGCGCTCGCGCGGCTCTATGCCGGGGAGAACGTCGGCAAGCAGTTGCTCCGGATGGACGATCCCCCCGGGGCACGCCCCGGCTCCTGAGCCAGGGCCCGGGCGGAGGCGCCCCGACCGGTGGTGCCGTGGGGGCGTCGGTCGGCCGATCCCTCGCCCCGAGTACTACCCGCTGACGGAGCAGGGTATAGGCTTCGTCGAGCACGAAGTCCGTTATCACCGGCGCCCCGAACCGGCCTGGTTCGATCTCGGCGAAGGTCGGTATCGCTCCCGGCCGCTGCGCGGCCCTCTCGCTGAGGAGCGCGAACTAGGCGGACGTGTCGATGAAGATCAGGGGTCAGGGTAGAGCAGATTGTCGACTCGCTCTACCGTGCGGTCCTTGCCCCGGGGGCCCTTCGGATGGGCCAACTCTCGGAAAATGGGATCCGACGGATTCACACAGTCACCGAGCACGTGGGCCCGGATCGCCGCCCGCACGACGTCCTGGATCGGGCGATGTTCGGAGCGGGCCCGCTTCCGCAGCAGTTCGTATTCGAGCTCGGGCAGGCGGGTCTTCACGACGGTCATGGCCCATGTAACGGGATCATGTATCCATAAAGATGGGAACAGTTCGCCCTCACGTTCCCCTGAACGGCAAAGCCCCGGCAACGCGATCCAGCGGCGGGCTGCCTGCCAATCTCCGGCGAGGATCTCCGGCGGCCCCGGGGGATCTCTCGAACCTCCGTGTCGAGCCTGGCCGGCCGCAGATCCGCCCCGTCACGGGCCGCCCCCGAGCTGTTCCTCCCGCGTGCGACGGCCCGTCGGGTCGGCCGGAGGCTGCCACTGGCCCGGACAGATCACCGCCCGAGGTCCGCTGCGGCCCGTGGTACGGGCCCGCCAAGTTCCGGCCAAACGGAGATGAAGGAGCGACCGGTGAATCCTCCCCGATGGGGATTCTCACCCCCGAGATGCAGCGGCTCGTCCGGGAGCAGCGGCTCGGCTACGTCGCGTCGATCTCGCCGGACGGATACCCGAACCTTTCGCCGAAGGGGTCGATGACCGTGGCGGACGACGACCACCTCGTTTTCGCCGACGTCGACTCGCCGCACACGATCCGGAACCTGGCGCAGAACCCCCGGACGGAGGTGAACGTCGTCGACCCGTTCGCCCGGAAAGGGTACCGGTTCCGGGGCACGGCCCAGGTGCTCCACACGGGCGGCCCGTACTGGCAGGTGATCGAGATGTACCGCGCCGAAGGGTCGGACGTCCGGCGGATCCGGGCCGTGGCGTTGATCACCGTGGAGCAGGCGAGTCCGCTCGTCTCCCCGATCTACACGACGCCCGTC
>JASHXM010000078.1 GCA_030043545.1 Thermoplasmata archaeon
CGATGGACCCGGCGATCGCCTACGATACCGGCAGCTACGAACCGATCCTCAACGTCTATCAGACGCTCATCAATTACAATGGGACCTCCACGGACACCTACGTCCCGACCCTCGCGACGTGCGTCCCCGGCACCGAGCAGTGCCAGAAGGACTACGGCAGCACCCTCGTCAAGAACGTCGACGGGCAGCCGATCTACTGGACGTTCGTCATCGACCCGGCGGCGAAGTTCTACGACCCGCACACCGGGAAGAGCTGGTCGGTCTACCCGTCCGACGTCATGTTCTCGATCTCGCGGACCCTCGCGTTCGCGAACCTTCCCTACGCCACCAAGAACCCGGGCTGGATCATCGGCCAGGCGTTGCTCCCCACCCCGACCGCGAAGGGAGGCGCTTGGGACGGTGGGATCCACTCGGGCTTCCCCGGGTACGACATGAACAACACGCCGGGGGACATCCTCGGCTCGATGATCGTCAACGACTCTGCGTACTGCCCTGAGGTCGGCGGAGCGTTCGTCGGCAACGGGTGCATCACGTTCAATGCCAGCGGGGCGGGCCACGACTGGCCGTTCTTCCTGGAGCTGGCGGCCGACAACCTGGGCGCCAGCGTCGTCCCGTGCGGCTGGTTCACGGCCCAGGACGCCGGCATCCCCGGCTGGGCCGGCACCAAGGCCGCGAACGGCGACGGGCCGTGCAGGCTGCCCGACGGCGGCACCTCGACGAACAACACCGCGTGGTCGACGTACCTCTCCGGCCTCCTCTCGACGGCCCCGGGGGCGCACAACGCGACCTCGTGGGACGCGTTCGAGGAGCTCGCGATCACCTCGCCCGAGGTCCAGACCGGCGTGATGTGGTCGATGGTCGGCTCGGGCCCGTACTACGGGATCGTCACGAAGGGGATCGGCTACGAGCTGCGGGCGAACCCGGCCTACGCGCAGCCGTCCGGCTGCTCCGGCGCGGGCGGCCTCGCGACGTACACGGACAGCTACTGTGATCCGGCGGCGGGCGCCTCGAACTACATCCCGAACGTCGACGTGAACTGGGACCCGGACGACTCGTTCGGCATCAGCGAGTACGAGTCCGGTCAGGCGGACCTGGCCGCGATCGCATCCACCGATACGAGCACCCTCCTCCAGCTCGCGGCGGAAGGCGACCTCGACTGGAACGTCACGAAGACGATCAGCGACTTCTTCACGCCGATCAACCTCGACTTCAGCTCCTCGAACTACGCGACCGAGTTCGCGGCCGAGCCGACCCCGTCGATCCCGGCGGAGTTCTTCCAGAACTACGGGGTCCGGGAGTTCCTGGTCCACTCCTATCCGTACCAGACCGTGGAACAGACCGTCCGGACGGTCGACGGCGTGCAGTACACGTTCAACGCCGGCGGACCGATCCCGATCGGGATGGGGAACTACTACCCCTCCAACGTGTCGTTCCCGGCCGGTAACCCCAGCACGGACGCAACGAACGTCAGCGGTGCGGCGTGGTGGTGGGCCCAGATCTCCACGAACTCCAAGGGGAACGAGTACTACGACCCGGCGATCGCGAAGTGCACGGTCTCGTCGCCGTGCACGTGGCCGATCACCGGTCTCATCGGCGACCCGGGCGACGACATCGCGATCGGGGACTGGATCAACGAGATCAGCTCGCTCTCGGGAGGGCGCCTCGTTCCGTTCACCTTCGACGTGACGTTCGACACGGTCCTGAGCGACTTCCTGGTGAAGGGCGGTCAGAACCCGGTCATCTCGTTCGTCGGGACCGGCTGGGCCCCCGACTACCCCGACCCGACGGACTATGTCGCGCCCGAGGTGCAGCCTGAGTCGTCGTACACCGAGCCGGACGACTTCGCGGAGGCGCTCGGGTGGGGGAAGGCGGCGGTGGCGAACAACACCACGTGCGGCCACAACGCCCTGACGCCCGCGACGACCGCGCTCAAGAACCTCGACTACTGGGCGCACGCGGCGGCGAACCCCTCGGCGACGTCCCCGCTCAACAACACGTGCCAGGGCGTGGCGTACACCGTCGCCTCCGCCTTCATGCAGACGGCGGCGCTCCTGCCCGTCGGCCCGCAGCGGATCCTCGACTACAACCTGATCGAGCAGATCACCAACGCCTTGTCGATGGTGATCTGGAACGGGCAGTCGAACACCGTCTCGAGCTGGGCCCCGTGGATCGACGGGTCGACCCTCAACAACAACCCGATGATCGGCGGCGGCGGCGATGAGGTCTGGTTCCAGGTCCGCTACAACGCCGGCGACTCGAACGTCTCGTTCGCGGAGACCGGCCTACCGGCGACGACGCACTGGTCGGCGACCCTCGGCACGACCACGGTCAGTTCGACGAGCACGTACGCGAACTTCACCGGGCTCACGACCGGCACGTTCCCGTACACGATCGGCTTCGTTCCGGGCTACAAGGTGACGCCGTCCGCGAGCTCCGTCTCGATCACGAAGCAGGAGAACGTCACGGTGACGCTGACGTTCACCCCGCTCGCGACGCCGACGTACAGCGTGTCGTTCAGCGAGGTCGGCCTCGTCTCGAACACGACCTGGGCGAACCAGATCGTGGACGTCGGCGCCCTGGCATCGCAGGGCCCCACGGTGACGTTCCAGCTACCCAACGGCGCGTACACCTATACGCCCGGAGTTCCGGGCGGGTATCGGGACGCCCCCGTCGGCAGCGGCGCGTTCTCCGGCGGCTTCACCGTCGCGGGCGCGAACCTGTCGATCCAGGTGAACTACACGAGCAACATCCTGCCCGTCTACAACGTCACGTTCGCGGCGAGCGGCCTGCCGGCCGGCCTCAACTGGTCGGTCCAGATCGCCCCGTCCGGACCGGCGGTCGCGGGCGAGGCGAAGCCGTTCACGCTGACCTCGAACACGTCGACGATCGTCTTCGGGGAGAACAACGCGAACTACACGGCGACGTTCACCGCGCCGACCGGCTACACGGCCGCGGCGCCGTCCTCGGGGATCCTCCTGCACGAGGCGAACGAGACGATCACCGTGCCGTTCGTCGCGATCGCGGCCGCGCACCAACTGACGTTCGGCGTGACCGGACTCCCGAAGGGGACCGACTGGAACATCACCCTCTTGCCGCAGAACCTCCGCGTGGAGTCGGACCAGCTGGACCTCAACCTCTCGCTGGCGCTCGGCGCGTACGACTGGCGCGTCAGCACCGTCGGCGGCTACTGGACGCCCACGTTCCACGGCACCGCGACCGTCGTCGCGGTGACGGCCCCCGTCAACATCGCGTTCTCCGTCTACACGTTCGGAGTGACGTTCGTGGAGACCGGGCTCCCCGTCGGGAAGAGCTGGAACGTGACG
>JASHXM010000079.1 GCA_030043545.1 Thermoplasmata archaeon
CCACCGAGGCGATCCGGGGCAGCCGCTGGGCGAGCTGGTCGTGCACGGCGACGGGGAGCGGGGGGAGCGCGAGGCCGTGCCGGACGGCGGCGTCCGCCGCGACGATCCCCGGACCGCCCGAGTTTGTGAGCACGACGAGCCGGGGGCCGTTGATCGCGAGACCGCTCGCGAAGATCTTGGCGGCCCGGAACAGGTCGCCGATCGTCGCGACGCGCTCGACCCCGGACTGGGCGAACAGGGCGTCGTACAGCTGGTCGCGGCCGGATTGGGCGAGCGAGCCGGTGTGGCTGAGCGCCGCCCGTTCCCCTTCCGGCGTACGCCCGCTCTTGACGACCAGGACCGGCTTCGCCTCCGTCGCCTCCCGGGCGACGTCCAGGAACCTCCGCCCGTCGGCGAGGCTCTCGACGTACAGCAGGATCGCCCGCGTCTCGGGATCGCGGGCCAGCGCGGCCAGGAGGTCGTTCTCGTCGACCCCGGCCCGGTTCCCGACCGAGACGAACTTCGAGAAGCCGATCCGTTGGGTGACGCCGTACTGCAGGATCCCCTGCCCGAGCGCGCCGCTCTGGGAGACGAACGCGATGTGGCCGCGCGGAGGCAGGCGCTCGCTGAACGTGGCGTTCAGCGACACCGCCGGGTCGGTCGAGAAGACGCCGAAGCAGTTCGGCCCGACGAGCGACATCCCGTACGCCCGGGCCCGCGCGACGACCTCCGCCTCGAGCGCGGCCCCCGCGGGACCGACCTCGCGGAACCCCGCGGAGACGATGACGACGCCGCGCGCTCCGACCTTCCCGAGGGCCTCGACGGTCTCCGCGACGGCGGCGGCCGGCACGATGACGATCCCGAGGTCGACCGGTTCCGGCAGCGACGCGACGTCCGGGTAGCAGCGGACCCCCGAGACGCTCTTCGACGACGGGTTGACCGGGTACGCGACCCCCTGGAAGCCGCCCGAGAGGATGTTCCGGAACACCGAGGTGCCGACCTTCCCCGGCCGGTTCGACGCCCCGACGACCGCGACGGAGCTCGGCCGGAACAGCTCGTCGAGTTCGGGCGATCGACCGACCGGCATCGTCGTCCCGCCCGCGCACGAGTCCCGGGGGTTAAATATCGACGGTCGGTCGCACGGACGTGAGCGCCGGCGATGGGCCGACTCCGCCGGCCGCCCCGGGCGGACCGGGAGGCCACGCGCACCCCGCGCGCGGACCGCGCGGCACGCTGCAGCGGATGGAGAAGGGGGGGATCCGCCACGTCGTCGCCGTCGGCAGCGGCAAAGGGGGGGTCGGCAAGTCGTCGGTGACCGCGCTCCTCGCCGCGGAGCTCCGGCGGCGCGGTCGGACCGTCGGGATCCTGGACGCCGACATCACCGGGCCGTCGATCCCGAAGATGCTCGGGGTGCGGGGTCCGCTGCTCGACCGGGGCGAGGGGATCGAGCCGGCCCGATCGTCCGGGGACATCCCCGTCGTCTCCTCGCAGTTCATGGTCGAGGACGAGCAGACGCCCGTGATCTGGCGGGGGCCGCTCGTCACCCGCCTGATCACGCAGTTCTTCGGATCCGTGCAGTGGGGGAGCCTGGACTACCTGCTGATCGACATGCCGCCCGGGACGAGCGACGTTCCCCTCACCGTCTTCCAGACGATCCCGATCGACGGGATGGTGTTCGTGCTGACGCCGCAGGACCTCGCCGCGCTGATCGTCACGAAGGCGATGAACATGGCGCGGGACCTCCACGTCCCGCTCCTCGGGGTCGTCGAGAACATGGCGTACGTCGCCTGCCCGCACTGCGGCGAGCGGATCCAGCTGTTCGGCGCGAGCCGCGTCGCCCGGGTCGCCGAGGAGTACGGGATCCCGGTCCTCGGCCGGATCCCCGTCGTTCCGTCGATCTCGGAGTTGGCCGACGCGGGGCGCGTCGACGAGCAGAGCTCGCCCGAGATCGGCGAGCTCGCCGGGGCGTTCGAGCGGGCGATCGACGACGCTACGAAGCGGTCGATGACGGTCCTGTGACCGTCCGCAGCCGGGCAAACCCGAGCGCTTCCGAGGCGATCGCGCGCCGGCCCAGGGCCGCCGTCAGCCCCTCGACGTGCGCGTCGCCGACGACCACGGCGAGGCGGAGGAACCCGCGCGCCCGGATCTGGGCCAGGCGGTCCGCCATGTGCTCGTTCCGCTCGTCGAGCAGCACCCGCGCCACCGTCGGGCTCGCGCGCCGCAGCTCGGCGACGACGTCCGACGGGTTCTCCACGTAGTCCTCCATCTGGTCGCGGACGACCCGGCTCGGTAGGAAGATCGCGATCACCGAGCCGGCGAACAGCGCGACCCGCTCCTTGAACGGCATCGTCGTGAGGAGCCGGGCCATCATCACCCGCACCGGGTCGTCGACGAGGAACAGCGGGAGGTTCCGCTCCCGGGCGACCGCCGCCGCGGTCCGCATCTCCGCCCCCGGCACGCCGGCCCCCAGGTCCGCCCCGAGCCGGCGCTGGAGGAGCGACCAGAGGCGCGCGATCATCGGGACGTCCCGCGCCGTCCCGGACGGGGGGGTCGGCGCGAAGATCAGCCGGGCGCGCTCGTCATCGAGCTCGACGGCGATCCCGTCGAGCGGTCGACCCGAGAGCGCGGCCCGAAGCGGTTCGGCGAGGTCGACGACGTGCGCGGTCCCGATCACCAGCACGGTCGGAACGTCGGCGGGGTCGGCCATGCGGGTCGAAGCGGCGCACCCCTTCTTCTCCCTTCGCCCGGCGGCCGCGGCGTCGCCCCCGCACAACTCCCATATAGGGAGGGGCGGTCGCGCCGCCGATGCCGTGGGCCCTCTACTCCGTCCCGACGTCGAAGAAGGCCGAGCTCGACGCCGCGTTGCAGGACGACGTCGTCTCGCGCCAGAGCCAGAAGGTCCGCGCGGCGTCCGCGCTCGGCGGGCCCGTCGACCGTACGCTGGTGCTGGTCGAAGGGTCGCCGGACGGGGTCCGACGCGCCGAGACGCTCCTCGCGCCGCTGGGCGAGAAACCCTCCGCGGAGGAGGCGACCCGCCTCTACGCCCAGTTCAAGGACGAGGAGGACGCCGCATCGGCCGGCATGGGCCTCTTCTTCGGCGACGCCTAGCGCTCCTCGGTCGTCGGGGCGTGGGACGGTTCCAGGTCCTCGCCCCCCGCGAACACCCGCTGGCACGCCTGGTAGACCCGCTCGAGGCCGCTCCCCTCGGTCGCGGAGACGGGGAGCAGCTCGGTGAGGGGGGACATCGCCTCGAGCGCGTGGAGCAGTTCGGTGGAGAGCTGGACGTCGGGGGTCGCCGTCTCCTGCGTCACGGCGGCGTAGAGCGCCTGCGCGTCGCTCGCCCAGCCGACGACCTCGTCGAGGCGCTCCGGCGCTAGGACGTCGGACTTCGAGAGCAGCTGGACCATCGGGAGCCGGAACCGGAACTCGACGGTGGCGGCGAGCATCCGCAGCGCCACGAAGCCGCCCGCCGTGCGGGCGAGCGCCGGATCGTACAGGTACGCGACCACGGATCGGTCGCCGCTCAGCGCGTCGACGATCGCCTTCGACGCCTCGCGGAAGGCGAACAGCTCGATCTGCCCGGGCGTGTCGATCAGCACGTAGTCGGTCTTCAGCTCCGCGATCGCGGCCTTCACCTCGAAGACCTTGAGGGCGATCAGGTCGGCCGACGCGACCTGGGCCCCGTTGGGCCCGAGCCCGTACTCGTCCTGGACATCCGCGAGGCGGACCCACTCGCGGACGTCGACGTCCGCCTCCAGGCCCCCGTCCTCGACGCCGGGATCCAGGTTGACGACCGTCGCGTCGTAGCCGTGCGTCCGCATCCAGTCGGCGACGGCGCGGACGAGGGTCGTCTTGCCCGCCCCGGCGGTGCCGGTGAAGTAGACGGTGCCGGGCTCCTCCACTACTTCCTCCCGGCGCTCGCCCGCAGCCGGACGAGCTCGTCGGCGAGCGCCCGGAGCGTCTTCGCCTTCGGCGCGCCGGCCTTCTTCGCGATCTTGACGCGACCAGCGTAGCGGAAGAACTGGCGCGGGAACTCCTTCTCCGCCTCGACCTCCGCCTTGAACCCCAACTTCCGCGCCGCCTGCGCGACCTCGTCGGCCGTCACCTCGGCGACGGTGCGACCGGCCGGCACCCGGCGGCCGTCCGCCCGCGAGAGCGACCGGTCGAGGTACGCCGGGTAGACGTAGAAATGGTCCGGCATCGGCGGCGTCGGCCGCCCTAGGCGGCCGGCGTCGGGAGGCGCACGCCGTTCAGGACGCCATCCTGCCCCGGTCGGGAGCGGACGCGGACCAGTCCCAGCTCCGTCTCCAGGATCGCGCCCTTGGTGATGATGTTCCGTTGCACGTAGTTGGGGTTCGCGGGGTTCTCCCGAACCGTCACGACCTTCGCCGAGCGCATCTTCTTGGTCGCCGGGTCGAAGACGTTGATCGTCTGGGTGGTGAGGATCCGGAGCTTGCGGTTCCCGCCCCGCACGCGGTACGTCTTGACCGTCCCGGCCCCCAGGGTCGCCACCTGAAGTTCCCGGGCGATCTCGAACCGCCGCTTCTTGCGGATCGGCCTCAGACGGCCGCCGGTCCGCTTGCGGCGCGACCGTCCCTGCCAGATTCCCATCGTGCGTCCTCGGGGAGCCGTCCGACCAGGGGTCGCTATTTGAGCCTTTCAGCGGCCGACCGTGCGACTCCGGCCGGCGACCCGGCCCATCTTATCGCGCGAGGGGCTCCGGCGCGCCGTGCGGGGCCCGGGCGCCACCGTCGCCGGCATCGACGAGGCCGGCCGCGGCTCGTGGATCGGCCCGCTGGTCGTCGCCGCGGTCGTGGTGCCGGCCGAGCAGCTACCGGACGTCGCGGCCGTCGGAGCCCGCGACTCGAAGCAGCTCACCCCGGAGGCGCGCGAGCGGATCTACGGCGAGATCGCCCGGCGCTGGCCGGTCCGCGCGATCGCGCTCCCGCCCCGCGAGATCGACCGTCACGTCGCGCGCGGCCGCCTCAACCACCTCGAGGCCGGTGCCTTCGCCCGCCTAGTGAGGACGCTCGCTCCGGACCGGGCGATCGTCGATGCGTGCGATACGAACGCCGACCGGTTCGGCCGAGAGATCGTCGGCCTGTCCGGGGGGCGCACCCAGGTCGTCGCGCGTCACAAGGCCGACCGGGACCACCCGATCGTCGGCGCCGCGTCGATCGTCGCGAAGGTGCGGCGCGACCGGGCGGTGCGTCGCCTGGCGGCGCGGCTGGGCGAGGAGCTGGGGAGCGGCTACCCGAGCGACGCCCGGACGATCGAGTTCGTCCGCCGGGCCGTGCCGCCGGGGGCGCCCGTGCCGTCCTGGCTGCGCGCCTCGTGGAGCACGACGAAAAGGGTTATCCCCGAGCGGCCGGCTCGCACGCTGGACGGCTACGCCCCATGACGGTCGAGGAGACGCTCGCCTCGCTCGTGGACCGGTTCAACCGCCACGCCGAGCGGACCCCGGCGATGTCCGAGGAGCTCCACGGCGTCGAACGGACGATCCGGATCCGACTGACCGACGAGGGGAGCTACGCGGTCGACCTGGCGGGGGGACGTCTCCGCAACCTGCGGACCGACGCCAACGGCGGCCGGGCGGATCTGACCATCACGACGGACGTGGCGACGTTCGACGGACTCGTCCGGAAGGAGATCGGCCCGATGAAGGCGCTCGTCCTGCGCAAGCTGTCGATCGACGGGAGCCTCGAGGACAAGCTGCTGTTCCGCAAGCTCCTCTGAGCGCTCGCCGACTACGGCAGGAAGACGCACGCGGCGATGCAGACGCCGTAGTGGTCCATCGGGATCGACAGCTCCTCCGTGCGATAGTGGATCCGGCGCAGCTCCACGCCGCGGAAGTGCGCGATCTCCTCCATCCGCCACTTGAGGAACTCCTTGAGCGACTTCTGCGTACCGTGGAGGTGCGCCTCGGCGACATACCCGCCTTGGCCGTCGGCGCGGAACCCGTAGGCGATCCCGGCGCTGATCACTTCCCCTTCGCCGCCCGAATGCCGCGCGAGCACGCAGTGCGTGATCGCGCCGCGGGCGATCTTCGTCCGGTCGGTCTGCCGGATCCCGATCGGGAGGACGGAGGAGACGCTCACCAGGTTCTGCTCGCCGATCCCGGCCTGCAGGAGCGCGAGGTCGAACGCGTTGAGCTCGCTCGTCTTGTTGATCCCCTTCCCGCTCGTCACGAAGAAGCGGGACGGGACGGGGAGCAGCGTCTGGGCGTTCGTCTCGCCGCGGGGCACGTCGGCCCGGAGCGGCCTTGCCGCTTAAGGTTTGGGCGGACGCCGGCGCGCTACACCATGATCGCGTGGCGTTTGCGCATCGACGACTCGGTCTCGCCGCGCGCGGCGAGCAGCTCCGCGACGATCCCGTCGGTGAGGCGGAGGCTCGCGGATTCGAACAGCGTGCCGAGCGGGGCGAGGCGCGCGCGCTCGGCGTCGTCCGGAAATTCGAGCGTGAGGAGGTGGGTCGCCGCGTGCGCGAGCTTCGAGCTCGCGCGGGACGTCAGCACGACGAGCTGCGCCCCTTCGCGGCGCACGATGTTCGCGGTCTGGATCGACGAGTAGCTCTCTCCTTGCCCGGACAGGATGAACACCGCGTCGCCCCGACCGACGATCGGCGTCACGCTCTCGCCGATCACGTACGCCCGCAGCCCGGTCTGGACGAGCCGCATCGCGAACGCGCGCCCGATGATCCCGCTGCGGCCCGCGCCGTAGACGAACACCTGGTTCGCGGTGCGGAGGATCTCGACGGCCCGCGTGATCGCGAGCGGGTCGACCCGGCCGAGTGCCTCGGTGACCCGCTCCCCGATGTACCGCTGCGCCCGGCCGAACAGCGTGGCGCTATCGGGAGCGGCGCCGCCCACGGGCTCCTCCTGCCGGCCGCGGGCGTC
>JASHXM010000080.1 GCA_030043545.1 Thermoplasmata archaeon
CGAAGAAGCCGAAGGCGGAGGTCCTCGAGGAGTCGCGCGGGATGCTCCGGGAAGCGTTCGCGCTCCTCGCCGCCAACGAGGCCGGCGTGCGGGAGACGCTCACCACCGCGCTCGACCGGCAGCATTTCGTCGGACCGTGCGCCCGGTGCGGCGGAGCGCTCCAGATGCGCCGCAGCCCCCGCGGCGCCCGGTGGGTGCAGTGCGTGAACAACCCCGCGACGTGCCCGGCGACGTACGCGCTGCCGTCCGCCGGCTTCATCGAGCCGGCACCCGAGTTCCTGTGCGGGACGTGCAAGGTCCCGCGCGTCAAGATCACCTTCCGGGGGCAGCGACCGGACCTCTACTGCATCAATCCGGAGTGCGCGGAGCACCACAAGGCGTTCCGGATCGGCGTCTGTCCGAGCTGCGGGAGCCCGCTCCAGATCCGCTACTCGTTCGCCGGGAACCGGTTCGTCGGCTGCTCCGGCTACCCGACGTGCCGAGTGAGCTATCCGCTCCCGCAGCGTGGCAAGCTCGAGAAGGACCAGCCGCCGTGCCCCGTCTGCCGGGCCCCGGTGGTGACGGCGATCGAGGCCGGACGGCCGCCGTGGACCCTCTGCATCAACCCCGCCTGCCCGACGCGGGTCGAGAAGGCCGAGCAGGCGGCGGCGAAGAGACGGGCGAAGGCGACGAAGCCGGCCCGCCGCCCGTCCGCGCGCGCTGCGACGACGGGATCGTCGACGCGGCGCACCGCCACCGCCTCCCCCCGCCGTCGCCGCCGCTCGGCGCCGGCCGAACCGTCCCCCGGGACCGAGCCGACGCCAACCGCCCCCGAAGCCCCGGGCGAAACCGGATCGCACTCCGCGGGCGCCTAAGAGCGGCGTCGACCGCGCCGGCCGCCGAGGCCGTTTCCTCACCTCTCGCCGCGCGTTAAATACGCTCCACCGGTCGTTCGGGTGTGACGGCGCCGCGACGGCTGCTCGACCTCGATTCCCGCTCGTACGAGCGGGCGCTCGCCCGTCGTCCGCTCGTCATCCTCCCGGTCGGTGCCCTCGAGGCCCACGGCCCGCACCTGCCGCTCGGCGCCGACCAGATCCAGGCCGAGTCGACCGCTCTCGAACTGGCGGAGGCGGCCGACGGGCTCGTGGCCCCCGCGGTCGCCTACGGCTCGGCCCCCGCCGCCCGACGGTTCCCGGGAACCGTCTCCCTGACGCTCGCTCAGCTCTCGGAGTACGCCGAGGGCGTGATCTCCGAGCTCGCCCGCTCCGGCGTGCGACGCCTCCTGGTCCTCTCGGGGCACGGCGAGCGCGGCCACATGGCGGCGCTCCGGGAGGCCGCGGACCGCGCGATGGCGCACCGCCCGGAGCTGCGCGTGGCGGTGCTCTGCGACTACGAGTTCGTCTACGAGCTGCGGGGCCGCGAGGCCCCGGCGACGGACGGCCACGCGGGACTCCTCGAGACGTCGCGGCTGCTCGCGCTCGCCCCGGAGGCGGTCGGGGCCGACCGACCGGTGGGGGAGTACCGCCACAGCCCGTTCGTGCCGGGGACCGCGAGCGAAGCCGATTGGCCCGAGAGCGTGATCGGCGACACGCGAGCCGCTTCGGCCGAGCTCGGACGTCGGATCCAGCGTCACGTCGTCGCCCGTCTGCTCGAGACGGTCCGCGCGACCCTGCCGTCGTAGCGAGGACGCCGATGCCCGAACCGTCCGACCAGATCCGCGTCCGCGGCGCGCGTCAGCACAATCTCAAGAACGTCTCGGTCGACCTCCCCCGCGGCAAGTTCGTCGTGCTGACGGGCGTTAGCGGGTCGGGGAAGTCGTCGCTCGCCTTCGACACGCTCTATGCCGAGGGGCAGCGCCGGTACATCGAGAGCCTCTCGTCGTACGCGCGCCAGTTCCTGGGTCAGATGGACAAGCCGGACGTCGACTCGATCGAGGGCCTCTCGCCGGCGATCGCGATCGAGCAGCGCGCCGGGAGCCGCAACCCCCGCTCGACCGTCGGCACGGTGACGGAGATCTACGACTACCTTCGACTCCTGTTCGCGCGCGTCGGCGTCCCACACTGCCCAAACGACGGCGAGACAATCGCGCCGCAGTCGGTCGACCGGATCGTCGAGGCGGTCCGCCGCGCCGCCGCCGGAGAGCGCGTCGACCTGATCGCGCCGGTGGTGCGCGGGATGAAAGGCGAGCACCGGGACGTGATCGACCGGCTGCGCAAGTCGGGGTTTCGTCGGTTCGTCGTCGACGGCGTCGAAGTGCGGCTTCCCGGACCGGAGATCCGGCTCGGTAAGAACCAGAAGCACACGATCGAGGTCGTCGTCGACACGTTCGACCTCGTCGACGAGGAGGAGAGCCGGCTCGCCGAGGCGGTCGCGCTCGCCCGCCAGCTCGCGGACGGGCTGGTGATCCTCCGTCGACCGGGCGGAGAGCGGACGACGTACTCCAGCCGACGGGCGTGCCCCAAGTGCGGCTTCTCGATGGAGGAGCTGACCCCCCGGATGTTCTCGTTCAACAACCCCGTCGGCGCGTGCACCGAGTGCCTCGGGATCGGGGCGACGCTCCACGCCGACCCGGAGCGGATCGTCCCGGACAAGGAGAAGCCGCTCGGGAAGGCGATCTCCGTCTGGGGCCTCACGCCCGACGCCCCCGGCCTCAAGCGGTTCGCGGCGGCGTTCGGCTACGACCCGCGCCGACCGATCCGCGAGCTTCCCGAGAAGGGGTGGAAGGCGCTGATGTACGGCTCGGACCGGTCGATCGGACCCGGCGTACGCGGCCCGGCCCAGTGGTGGGTCGCCGGCTGGCTCCGCGAGGGCCTCGTCGCCGCCGTCGAGCGGCGGTGGCGGACGACGAAGAGCGAGGGGGCGAAGGAGTACTACCTCGGGTTCATGTCGTTCGTCCCTTGCCGCAAGTGCGGCGGGCGTCGCCTCAAGCCGGAGAGCCTCGCCGTGACCGTCGACGGCCGGTCGATCTCGGACGTCGCCGCGATGAGCGTCGAGGCGGCGGTGGCGATGTTCCGGAGCCTTCCCCTCGCCGACCGGGACGTGCAGATCGTCGGGCAGGTGGTGAAGGAGATCCGCGCGCGGCTCGGCTTCCTCGAGAACGTCGGGCTCGCGTACCTCACGCTCGACCGCGCCTCCGCGACGTTGTCGGGCGGAGAGGCGGAGCGAATCTCGCTCGCCACCCAGATCGGCTCGGGGCTCGTCGGCGTCCTCTACATCCTCGACGAACCGTCGATCGGCCTCCACCCCCGCGACCACGCCCGGCTCCTGACGACGCTCAAAGCGCTCCGCGACCTCGGCAACACGCTCCTCGTCGTCGAGCACGACGAGATGACGATGCGCGAGTCCGACTGGCTCGTCGACATCGGCCCCGGTGCCGGCCTCCACGGGGGCGAAGTGCTGTACAACGGCCCCCCCGGACGGATCGGCGGCACCCCGCGGTCGGTCACGGCCCAGTTCCTCTCGGGCGATCGGTCGATCGCGGTGCCGGCCCGCCGGGCGTCGACGACCGGTCGGTGGCTCGCCATCCACGGACCGCGGGAGCACAACCTGAAGGGGGACGACGTCCGGATCCCGCTCGGGCTGTTCGTCGTCCTCTCCGGCGTCTCGGGGAGCGGCAAGTCGACCGTCCTCGACGAGATCCTCTACAAGGCGGTCCGCCGCCACCTGGGCCTGGGGCGCGACACCCCCGGCCGGCACGACTTCATCGAGGGGATCGATGCGATCGACCGGGTCCTGCTGATCGACCAGTCGCCGATCGGCCGGACCCCGCGATCGAACCCGGCGACGTACACCGGCCTCATGACCCCGGTCCGGGACCTGTTCGCCGGCCTCCCCGAGGCGAAGGCGCGCGGGTTCCGCCCCGGCCGGTTCAGCTTCAACGTCGCCGGCGGCCGATGCGAGGCGTGCGAGGGCGACGGGGTGCTCCGCTACGAGATGCACTTCCTGCCGGACGTCTACGTCGCCTGCGAGGAGTGCGGTGGGCGGCGGTTCAACGCCGAAACGCTCGAGGTGAAGTTCAAGGGGAAGTCGATCGCCGACGTCCTCGACCTCACCGTCGACGAGGCGCTCACGTTCTTCGCGAACCACCGCCGGATCGCGAGCCGGCTCGCGCTCTTGCGCGACGTGGGGCTCGGCTACGTCCGGCTCGGTCAGAGCGCCACCACGCTCTCGGGCGGCGAGGCGCAGCGGATCAAGATCGCCTACGAGCTCGGGAAGCCGCCCACCGGCCGTACGCTCTACCTGCTCGACGAACCGACGACCGGGCTCCACTTCGCCGACGTCGAGAAGCTGCTCGAGGTGCTGCTGCGGCTGCGCGCCGGCGGCAACACGGTCGTCGCGATCGAGCACCACTTGGACGTCCTCAAGTCGGCGGACTGGCTGATCGACCTGGGACCCGAAGGCGGGGACGCCGGCGGGCGGGTCGTCGCCGCCGGCACCCCGGAGGAGGTCGCGCGCGCCGGGCGC
>JASHXM010000081.1 GCA_030043545.1 Thermoplasmata archaeon
TGTCTGCACCCCAACCGGTGATCGGGATCCGACGTCGCGCAGCCTCGACCTCGCGGTCGGACGGCGACCGCCCGAGCAACTCCACCATCGTGCGGTAACGGATCGAGGGCTGCACGGGATCGAGCAGCCACTCGACCACCCGACTGCGGGTCACACTGCTCGGAACCACCGCGGGCCGATGAACGTGCGGGGACCAGCCGCCGGGGGTGAAGGTCCCGAGTTAGACGTCGCGAGGTCACCGACCGCGTCCCGGCTCGGTCCGAGGCGATCGGTTAAATAGCCCACCGAGCGCGCCGGTCGCGGGTCCTCGCCGGCCGGTCGGCTGTTCGGACGTCTCGCGAATCTCATTTCATAAAGCTCAAAAGGGGTTGGCCGCTCGGACCGACGCCTCAGGGGGCTGGGGATTGTGAACTCGAAGCTTTGGGTCTTGGGAATCGTCGCGTTCGCCGTGGTCGGCTGGATGGGGCTGGGAGTCTCGGCCGCCGCCCAGACCGGCAGCCCGGGAGCGGCTGCCAGCCCGGTATCCGATCACGCGAGCGCTACTACGGCACCGGCGGCGACCGCCGCGTCGACCGCCACCGTCACCACGAGTGGCGTCACGAACATCGCGTCCACGATGGCCGCGAACGCTCTCGCCGCCACCCGCGCGGCAGGGCTGAAGCCGAATGTCGTTTTCATTCCGCGTCCGTCTGAATCGGCGGCCGAGATCGCGGCCGCGAAGGAAGCCGGACAGATCACTCCCGGCTACACCGGCGACCCCGCACCGATCGGCCTTGGGTACTTCGGACTCAGCGGATCCGGGATCGGTCCGGAGACCCCGACGTACCTCAACACGACCGCCGTGGAGGGGTTCGTCGATGCGAACGCGACCGGTATCCAGGCGGCGGACCTCTACCAGTCCTCGCCGGACAGCTACGGGATCCAGCTCAACGCCGTCGTGACGAACGTGACGTTGTTCGGCTCGACGCACAACGCGACGGGCGTCCCCTTCGAGTACTGGACCCAGAACGTCGTCGAGTTCTACCCGTCCGCGGGCTTCATGGTGCTCGTCACCAACGTGTGGAACTTCACGGGCGGCAGCTACACGGGCCATGAGTTCTACTCGCACGGCCCGTACGGGACGAACTACTACGCGGAGCTCGGCTACTACTACTCCGAGCTGGTCGTCCCGACGCCGATCTCCTATCCGTTCAACCTCACGCTGACGATGAGCTCGTCCGTCACCGACGGGCGCGAGAACGTCAGCTTCGACGTGCAGCTCGTCAACCCGTTGGCGCCCTCCGAGAACTTCAACCTCCCGTACGACTGGGTCGTCTTCAACTCGGAGAAGGCGGTCGGCGGCGTGCCGATCGTGACCCCCGCCAACTACCAGGCGAACGGCTTCAGCTACAACCCGATCGGCCTCACGAACGATTTCGAGCTCGACATCTGCGGCCCGGGGGACGGGAGCCAGGCCGACCTTTCGACCGCGGACGCGACGCTCGGGCTCGCCTACTTCAACGGCGCGTCGTTCGTCTCCGTGCCGGCCGCATACAACTACGGCGGCGAGACGGGCGAGACCGCGACCGGGGCGAACGTGGCGTGGAACGCCGGCCCCTCCGGAGCGCCGGGCGGGCTTGCGGACTACGGGAACATGACGACCGGTCCGGCGATCCTTTCCGGCCTGTGGGGCACGGGAGCGCCGTCGGGCGAGGCGAAGATCACCCTCGCCGAGACGCCGGCGGACGCGTTCAACTTCTTCTCCTACGCGGGCGCGACGGGATTCTCGTCGCCGCTCGTCTCGGAGTACGAGTACGCGCCCGACATGGCGACCCACACCTACTACCTGATGCCCGGGACGTACACGGTGATCAGCCAGCTCTCGGAGTTCACCAACGTCTCGACCGTGGTCGTCTCCTCGCTCCTGTCGAGCCCGCTCACGGTCCCCGTGACGCTGACCTCCGACCCGAGCATGGGCGTCTACACGCCGATCTGGGCGTTCTCGAACGCCGAGGTGGCGGGACTCGCGACGAGCGGCGCCGGCACCCCGGCGTCCCCGTACATGCTCGGCGGGGCCCAACCGCATCCGTTCTCGTCGCTCTACGGGCTGTACAACGACTACATCTTCCCGGCGTTCCCGGGCGTCTTCCTCCAGGGGACGACGGTGAGCGTGGAGTTCGACTCGCCGGGGAACTTCGCCGCGACGACGAATGACTTCCAGTTCCCGGGGCCGTACGTCGAGCAGACGAACGACCTGCAGTGGTGGCTGTGGGACGTCAGCAACGTCGCGGTCGTCGACGCCGCGAACATCAGCGGATGGTTCGGGGCGCAGGCGTGGTACCCCACGTCGTTCGACACGTTCAGCATGGTGCTGTACGAGTCGTCGCACAACCTGATCGCCGGGAACCACTTCTGGGTGGACGGCGGCGGGATCGTCTCGTTCTCGGGCGGCACGCTGTTCGGCCCGCTCAACATCGGCGGCGGCAACAACACGATCTGGGGGAACACGTTCCACGGCGGGACCCAGGCGCTGACCCCCTGTCCGGGGACTGTCGCGGTGCCCAACGTCTGCCTCGCGACCGACGTCCTGAACGGGGCGAACGGCGTCGGGATCGAGATCGCGGAAGGGTACGACCTCGTCTACAACAACTACGTCGCCGTGCCGACGACCGCGTGGCTGGAGCCGCTGAACCTCTACTCCGGCGACCCGGAGCTGTTCACCCACGACATGTGGAACATCACCCCGGTCCTCGCGACCGTCGTGAACCACGTCTCGAACTTCCCCGGGATCGCGCTGACCGGCAGCATCATCGGCACCGTCGACCAGGGCGGGAACTACTGGTGGGACTACGGCATCGCGCAGAACCCGTACAACGGCGCGGTCAATCCGTTCAACGGGTCGTACTACGAGAACGCCGAGACGCTGATCGTCGAGATCTACGGGCCGTCGTACTACTACGCGACGTACATCTACGGGATCGGCGATCTGGACCCGCTCACCACCACCACGGAACCGGTGACGTTCCACGCGCACGGACTGGTCGCCGGCTCGCCGTGGCTGGTCGAGGTCGCGCAGGATGGGCTCGTCTACGCCTACGATGAGACGACGAGCTCGACGATGGCGATCGGCAACCTCGCGGGCGGTTCGTACGTCTGGATCGCCGCTTCGGTCCCCGGCTACACGGAGCCGAGCGGGTCGATCCACATCACCGGCCGGCACGCGATCAACGTCGGGGCGAACTTCCGGCTCGAGCACGGCTACTCGATCCTGAAGTTCCACGAGAGCGGGCTCCCGCGCGGCACGGAGTGGGCCGTCCAGCTGAACGGCACGACGCCCGCGACGTACGCGTTCAACGGCACCTACGTGATGACGGGCGCGACCGGCGAAGCGGTGGTGCTGGACGGCTCGTACACCTTCTCGGTGTACGGGGTCCCGAACTACTCGCCGAGCCCCTCGTCCGGGTCGTTCGCGATCACGGGAACGACGACGCTCCACGTTCGGTTCAACCTGAACCTGTACGGCGTCACGTTCACCGAGTCGGGGCTCCCGGCCGGTGCCCACTGGTCGGTCCGGATGACCGGACCGTTCGCGGGGCACGGCTCGCAGACCCGCACGGTGTCGTCGCGGTCGACCACGGCGAGCTTCCTCGCTCCGAACGGCACGTACTCGTTCACCGTCAGCGCGCCGCACGGCTACTCGTGCAGCGCGTCATCGCCGGTGACGGTCGCGGGCAGTGCGGTCGGGGTCGCGGTGACGTGCACGGCGTTGCCGGAGGCCGGCGGGGCGCCGGCCCACTTCGCGCCGTCTGCGCTGGGCGCGGTCCGGGGGCTCTCGATCGCTCGGGAGCTCCTCTAGGGTCCACGACGAGCAGGGAACCCGGAAGGGAGTCCGCTCGCTGAGCGGATTCCCAACCCCTTCTATCTTCGTTTTCCTCCTCCGGTTGGAGGCTCCGCGAACCGCGGGGGTCCTCGGCGGCGCGACGGCCCGGCACGCTATCCGCCACCGTGCGTTGGGTCGAACGGCGCTGTTCGAGCGCGGGAGGAGAGGCAACTGCCCGACAGCCGGCCGCCGGCCACGTTCATCGCCGACCTGAAGCCGTCCCGGGTCGCCTCGATCGAAGCGACGGTCGATGCCCTCGAGCCGACGCGGGAGATCACGACCCGCGACGGCGCCCGCAAGAAGGTCCGTAACGGCCGCTTGAAGGACGCCACGGGGGAGATCTCCCTCGTCTTGTGGGGTAATGAGGTCGACCTGGTCGCCGCCGGCGAGCGGGTCGCGATCATCGAGGGGTGGGTCTCCGACTATCGCGGGCGTCCCCAGATCTCGCTCGGCCGCGGCGGGCGGATCGAGAAGCGGCCGGCGCCGTCGTAGCGCGTCCGGCGACCGTTGCGCCCCCTTCCCGGTGGCGAGATAGGCCGGGTCCCCGACCATCCCCCATGGCGCAGTTCATCGTACGCGTCTACCGGGCGAAGCGGGGGTATCGGGTCGTGATCGACGGGATGACCGACTTCGACGTCGCCCGACGGGACGAGGTCGAGCCCCGCGCCCGAGCGGCGATCGCGGACCGCATCCGGGCGTACCTGCCGGCCCGGGCGGCCCCCCCACTCGACCCGGACGTCGTCTCGACCGTCTACTTCGAGCTGTCGGTGATCAGATGCACGGCGCCGCCCCCCTGGGACGACTCGACCCCCCCTCAGCGGATCCCGGAACCGGTGTGAGGCAGGGACGCCGGTCCAGGGGGGGCTCGGTGCGCTCGATGGGAGGGTTCTTAGCCCCGACGTATATCCGCGGCCGCCATGACCGCTCTCCGGGTTGAGCGGACCTCCGCTCGAACGCCGACCGTCTGGGCGATAGGGCTCTTCGCGAGCCTCGCGCTCCTCGCCGTGGTCCCTGCGGCCCTCGGGGCCGTGCCGAACGTCGCCATCGGCAGCCACGGCCCGTCCGTGAGCCGCGACACCGGGGCCCCCACGGCGGCACCGGCCGTCGTGCCGCTCGCCGCGGACCCCGTGCTCCCGCAGGTCGTCGCCACCGTGAACGTCGGCTCGGGTCCGATCACCTCGGTCTACGACAGCGTCAACGGTCTCGTCTACGTCGTCAACTCGGTCTCCAACAACGTCTCGGTGCTCAACGGCACGACCGTGGTCGGCACGGTCGACGTCGCGGCGGCGCCGAACTCGACGGCGGTCGTGGCGGGCGAGCCCGATGCGGCGGTCGTGGACCCGGAGAACGGCCACGTCTACGTCGTCGACCGGGTCTCGTTCGAGGCGCCGGGCGGCGCCGTCGCCGTGATCCAGGGCACCACCGAGATCGCGCTCAAGTCGGTGGGCCGGCTCCCGGTCGCGGCCGCCTTCGACGGCGCGGACGGTTCGGTCTACGTCGCGAACTCCGCCTCGAACAACGTCTCGATCCTCTCCGGGCTCACCGTGTCGGCGAACGTCGCCGTCGCCCCTCACCCGGTCGCGGTCGTCTTCGACCCGATGGACGCCGAGATGTACGTGGCGGACCGGCAGGGCAACGCCGTCTCGGTCCTCTCGGGCGGCGCCGTGGTCGCCAGTCTCCCAGCCGGTGTCCAGCCCCAGTCCCTCGCCTACGATCCGGCGACGGGCGACGTCTACGTCGCGAACAACGGCTCGGCGAGCGCGACCGTCCTCTCCGGGCTCGCCCAGGTCGGCACGGCACCGGCCGGCGCCAACCCGGGATCGGCGACGTACGACCCGGTGAACGAGGCCGTCGTCGTGGGCAACGCCAACGCGAGCACCGTCACCTTCCTCCAGGGGGTCGCCTCGGTCGCGACCGCGCCGACGGGTCCCGGGCCGACCGGGATCGGGGTCAACTCCGCGAACGGCTACGTCTACGTCCCGTCGCTCACCGACGCGTCGGTGGCCGTGCTCGACGGCACCGTCCCGCTCGGCAGCGTTCCCGTCGGGAGCGGCCCGAGCTCCGCGACGTTCGACCCGGTCTCCCTCGCCACCTACGTGACGAACTCGAACGGGCACACCGTGAGCGTGCTCGAGACCGCCTATCCGCTCTACTTCAACGAGACCGGTCTACCGGCCGCGAGCGAGTGGTCGGTCGCACTCCCGACGTCCTCCCAGTCGTCGAACGGCTCGTCGATCGAGTTCGGCGTGCTCCCGGGATCGTACGCCTATGCGGTCACCGGACCGGCCCATTACCACGTCGTCTCGACGACCCCGCCGTCCCCGGTGACCGTGGGGGCGGCGCCCGCGGGCGTCTCGGTCGTCTTCGCCCCGTCCGTCGCCGCTACGAACTACACCGTCACGTTCCTCGAGAGCGGCCTCCCGACGATGTGTGAGCGCGGGACGTCGTGGTCGGTGACCCTCGGGAACACGACCGAGAGCACGACCGGCGATGCGATCGTCTTCACCGTCCCGAACGGCACGTACAACTACTCGATCCAGGCCCCCCAGGGGTACTCGGTCGCCTCGTCCACCCCGGCCTCCCCGGTCGGGGTCGCCGGCGCGAACGTGACGGTCCAGGTCGACTTCGTCCGGTGCGGCTGCTCCGGCTGCCCGACGACCTCGACGTTCTCGGTCACGTTCGTCGAGCAGGGGCTCCGCTGGGGGACGACGTGGTGCGTGACGCTCGGCTCGACCGTCTGCTCCGACACCCAGACGATCCGCTTCTCCGGGCTCTCGAACGGCGTCTACGACTTCACCGTCGGCAACGTCTCGGGGTTCACGGCGAACCCGTCTTCGGGCTCCGTTACCCTGCACGACCGCGACGCGACCGTCCCGATCGACTTCACCGCGAACCGCCAGCACCACGGCGGGGGCGGCGGCGGTTGCGGTGGGGGACGGGGCGGGAACGGCGGCGGTGGCGGCGGAGGGGGCGGCTGGACCGTCGGCCGGTCACCGGCCTACCTCCCCCACGACGGATAGGCCGGCCCTCCGTCCGCAGGGCGGAACGGCTTTCCCCGCCTGCGGCTCGGAGCCGGCCCGGTGGACGACCTCCGGTACGCCCTCCGCATCGAGCTCGCCGCCGACTCGCTCGCGTACGTGGGCCGAGTTTCGATCTCGGCCCGCGAGCTTCCCCGGTCGCTCACCCTCGACACGATCGGCCACTCGATCCGCTCGGTCACCTCGGGCGGCACGGCCGTTCCGTTCCACCCCCGCACCGCTCCTCCCGGCCTGGAGGTCGGGCCGATCCCCACCGGGGCACGGTCGATCGAGATCGAGTACACCGGTGCCGCGGACGACCGGGGGGTCCGGGGCCTGTTCGTCTCCCCGCTCGGGGCTGGTCGTCTGCTGAGCACCTACTTTGAGCCCGCCGCGGCCCGGCGGTTCCTTCCGTGCCTCGACCGCCCCGACGCGAAGGCCGTCTTCGAGCTCGAGGTCGTCGCGCCGAGCGAGCTCACCGTCCTCACCAATACGTCG
>JASHXM010000082.1 GCA_030043545.1 Thermoplasmata archaeon
TCCTCGTCGAGGTCGTCCGACGCGCGGCGCGCCATCCCCCTCGGCTCCGGCCGGGCGCGCTTAACCCTTATCCTGAACTGACGGGGCCTCGTGGGAGCCCGCGTCTCCGCGAGCCCGCCGGCGGTCCGGGCGGGGCTCGAGATCCTACGGTGGATCGACCTCACGCGGCCGCTATCGTCCGCGAGCCCCGCGTTTCCGGGCGACCCCCCGATCCGGGTGACCCGGTGGCGTCCGCCCCGTGCGCCGGCCGGGGTCCGCGTCTCCCGCCTCGTCCTCGGGACCCACTCCGGTACTCACGTCGACCCCCCGCGGCATTTCTTCCCGGGAGGGCGCTCCGTCGACCGGCTCGACCTCCGCCGGCTGGTCGGCCCGGCGTTCGTGCTTCGGGTCGACGATCGCGTCGGTCACGTCGGCGCCGGTGACCTCAAACGGGTCCCCCAGGGGACGCAGCGGCTGCTCCTGCGCACGGCGAACTCCGGTCGTCGTTCGTCCCGGCGACAGGCGCACGCGTCGGTCTCGATCGGGGCGGACGCCGCCCGGGCGATGATCGCGCGCCGGATCCGGCTCGTCGGCTTCGACGCGCTGTCGGTGGAGGTCGACCCGACCGGTCGGTATCCCGTCCACCGCCTGCTGCTCGGTCGCGGCATCCCGATCGTGGAAGGGCTTCGCTTGGGGCGGGTCGGTGAGGGCCCCTGCTGGCTCGCCTGCCTTCCGCTCCGGGTCGCCGGGGGCGACGGGGCGCCGGCCCGGGTCGTGGTCGGCGTCCCGCGCGACCGTTGATCAGTCGCGATCGCCGGGCGGCAGCATGTTCGGGATGCCGTCGTCGATCGGGTAGTCGACCCGACACTTCGGGCAGGTGAGGGTGCCGGCGGTGATCTCGGAGCCGTCCTTCTTCGCCCCGGTGAGCGTCAGCTCGCCGCGGCAGAGCGGGCAGCGGAGGATCTCGAGCAGCTCCGGCCTCACTTGCCCCCGGCCTCCACGATCCCGTAGCCGATCAGGCGCCACGCGGTGAGCCGGCGGGAGATCGCCACACGGCTCCCCGGGAACACCGTCACCGCCCGCTGGAGGGCGAGCTCGATGTCGTCCCCGCGCGCGCTCGTCACCTTGCCGGTCGCGACCGTCGTCCCGACCGTGACGGCGAGCGTCTCGCTCGTCCGGATCTTCTCGACCTTGATCTCCCGCTCGGCCCCGAGCACCCGGTCGAGGAGGGTCGCCTTGAGCCGGATCTTCTGGCTGACCGGCGGCAGCGTGCCGGCGGTGCCGACGAGCCGCCCGGTGAGGCCGTCCCCCTTGGCGAGCGACGGGTCGAGCGAAGTGCCGAGGGCGGCGAGGCCGCCCGGGCGCAGCTCGTCCCACGTCCGACCCCCCGACAGGATCGACGTCACCTTCGTGGTGAGCGACTCCGCGGTGACGTTCGGCGCCGCCGGCACGCCGGGCCGGATCTCGATCTCCTCGCCGATCTTGAGGTGCCCTTGCAGCAGGGAGCCCCCGAGGACCCCGCCGCGCAGCTCCTTGGGGCGCGTCCCGGGCCGGTTGATGTCGAACGACCGGGCGACGTACATCAGCGGCGGCTTCGCGGGGTCGCGCGGCGGGGTCGGGATCGTCTCCTCGATCGCCCCGATGAGCGCGTCCAGCCCGGCGCGGTGGTTCGCGCTGATCGGGACGACGGGCGCCTTCGCGATCGGCGAGCCGGCGAGGAAGTCGACGATCTGCCGGTAGTTCTCGGCCGCCTGTTCGGGCGGGACGAGGTCGATCTTGTTCTGGACGACGACGACCTTGCGCACCCCGATGATGTCGAGCGCGTAGAGGTGCTCGCGGGTCTGCGGCTGGGGGACCTTCTCGTTCGCCGCCACCAAGAGGAGGGCACCGTCCATGATCGCCGCGCCGGAGAGCATCGTCTCCATCAGCGTCTCGTGGCCGGGCGCGTCGACGAACGAGACCGCCCGCAGGAACTTCGCTTCGCCGCCGCACGTGGGGCATTTCGGCTCGACCGAGTAGCCGGTCGGCTTCGGGCAGTTCGGACAGAGGTAGAACGCCGCGTCGGCGTAGCCGAGCTTGATCGAGATGCCGCGCTTCAGCTCCTCGGAGTGTCGGTCGGTCCACTCCCCGGTGAGCGCCTGGGTGAGGGTCGTCTTCCCGTGGTCGACGTGTCCGACGAGGCCGATATTCACTTCGGGTTGCCGCGGAACGTTCATGCCGCGGCGAACAGCTCCGCGAGCGCCTTCGGTCCCTTCTGGTCGACGACGAGGTTGATCTGGACCGTGTCCTCGCTGATCGTGTTGCCGCGGAACGTCCGTCGCTTGCGCATCCCCGCCCGGGGCGCGTCGAAGCCGAAGCCCGCCCCGACGTAGAGGCGGGACTGGCGAGCCCCCGGGACGTCCGGCCGGAGCGGGAAGCCGCTCTTGTCGGTGCCGCCGGTGATCTTGAACGTGTAGCCGCTCGCGCCGATCAGCTCGCCGCCGACCGTCTCGCCGATCCGCTTCCCCAGGAAGCCCGCGGCCTGCGGGTCCCCGACCGATCGGGCGACCGAGGTCGCGCGATCGGAGATGACGAGCTTGTACTCGACCATGCGCAATCCGAGGGCGAAGCCGCGCGAGTCGGGCGGATTTAAAAGCGTTTGCGCGGCGCCGGCGGCGCCGGGCGGCGGGCGCACGCCGGTCGAGGAACCGTATTATGGCCCGGGGGCGGCGTGGCGCCGACCCGGGGCACGAGACGATGGAGGCGGCCGCCGCGGCGATGGACGTCGCGGTCGGCACGCTCGTCGTCGGCTTCGCGGTCGCGGCGGTCGCCGACGTCCGCACCCGCGAGGTCTCCGACCGCCTCTGGCAGCTGCTCGGCGCGATCGGCCTCGTCACCGGCGCCGTCGCGCTCGCCCCCGGCGGTCTCGTTCCGGTCGTCCTCTGGCTGATCGTCGGGGCGCTCACCCTCCAGCACCTGGTCGGGTGGGACGCCTGGCTCGGCCCGCGGATCGGGGAGCTCGCGGATTGGCTCGAGCTCGTCGCGTACCTGGTCGTCGGGGCGCTGCTCGGGGGGGCCGGCGCCCGGTTCGGGATTGGGCCGTCGGGCGTTCCGTGGGCGGCGATCGCGCTGTACGCGACGGTGATCCTCGCGCGCGGGCTGTTCGAGCTCGGCGTGCTGTACGGCGGGGCCGACGCGAAGGCGCTGATGATCGCCGGCCTCTTGGTGCCGGTGTTCGCGACCCCGCTCCTGTACGCCGCCCCGGTCGCGACGCTCGCCTACCTTCCGTTCCCGGTCTCCCTGCTCACGAACGCCGCGCTGTTCTCGCTCGTCGTCCCGGCGGCGCTCGCGATCCGGAACGCCCGCCGGCGGGAGCTCACGCTCGCCTCGGGGTTCACCGGCTACTCCCTCCCGGTGCGCGACCTCCCGCACCGGTACGTCTGGGTGAAGGACCCCGCGGTCCCCGGCCCGACCCGGGACGATGCGGAGACCTCGGCCGAGGACGACCGGCTCCGCGCCGACCTGGCGCGCGACCTGACGGCCCGCGGGATCGACCGGGTCTGGGTCACGCCCCAGCTCCCGTTCATCGCCGTGATGGCGGTCGGCGCCATCGCCGCCCTCCTCGCCGGGAACGTCCTGCTCGACCTCATGCTCCGCGTGTAGCCGGCGGGCTCCGCCGAAAGCCTTTTGGCGGTTCACGCCGCCCGGCGCACGAGGACGCGATGGCCCGCCGCGGGAAGACCGGACCGATCCGGGTGCTGATCGCGAAGCCGGGGCTCGACGGGCACGACCGGGGGGCCAAGGTCGTCGCCCGCGCGCTGCGCGACGCCGGGATGGAAGTGATCTACGCCGGCCTCCGGCAGACCCCCGAGGAGATCGTCCGGGCGGCGGTCGAGGAGGATGTCGACCTGGTCGGCCTCTCGATCCTCTCCGGTGCGCACATGGCGCTGTTCCCCCGCGTGCTGTCGGAGCTCAAAGCAGCCGGGACGCGCGTGCCCGTCTTCGCGGGCGGGATCATCCCGGACGAGGACGCGCGCCGGCTGAAGCGG
>JASHXM010000083.1 GCA_030043545.1 Thermoplasmata archaeon
CCGCCAGGTCTCGAGGCGCACACCGTATCGCCGGGCCCATACCGTGCTGGTCCGGCCGAGGTCCCACCGTACCGAGCGGATCCGATACTTCTGGATCAGCCGCATCAGCTCGTGGTGGTTCGCCTCTCGGCGACGGGCGGCGACGGCCGGCAGCGCCTCCTCTCGGGCAGTGTCCATCGGCCCGTAGAACCAGATGAACGCGTCCGACGACTTCAACGCCGCCCACTCGTGCTCGCCGACCCGACCGAGTTGGCTCTCAGGAGACCCAGCGACTCCTCGCCAGTACGCCTCCTCGTCGTGCACCGACAGTAGCGGCTGAGCCCCGAGGGCCCGGGCCTCCTGCGAAACGCTGATCGCCCACGGGAGCGTCGCGCTCCACGTCTCGACCAGCACGCTCTCCCCGCGGGAGATCTGAAGGACCCGCACGAGCAGGTTCCGCGCGAACGCCCGGCGCACGGGCTCGGGATAGTCCGGAAGCATCCACCCGGGATACCCGGCGGTCGACTATATAATTCGGTTCGAGTTTAGACCTCTAATGACCCGGCCCCTCCGGCCGCAGCCGAGGAGCGCCGCGTGAGGATTCACAAGGTCGTGAATCGAGTGTACGCCGGGGTCACGTACTATCGCTGGGTGGTCACGATTCCCCCGAAGCGGATCCGGGAGCTCGGGTGGGCGAACGGGCAGGAACTCGAGGCCGTGGTCCGAGGCTCGACCCTCTGGATCCAGCCCTCGGTTCGTCCGGCGCGCCAGCCGCGCGACCGGGGCGTCACCATGCTCGAAGAGGAGGCACGGCGCCGAACCATGGGTCGGCGACCGTGATCCCAGCGGCCGGAGCGACGGTCCGTTCCGAGGTACACGGACCGGACACCCGAGACCGACCCTCCGGGTCGAGGGGTGGGTTAGTAAGGCTGGCCCGGACGTCGGCGGGACGATTGTTTCGCCGGCGGGCCGGCGAGACGGGCTAGCCGCCCCCGCCGGACTCGGCCTTCACCTACGACGAGCGACCGGCTCCGCGGTCGCCCCAACGGTGGTGCGCCGCGGAACCGACCCCCCGGGACCCCGTAGCGCGGCCGCCGTCGTCGGGGCCGCTGGCGAGCCGCCCCGGTCCGGATGGAAGGCGAGAGTGACGGTCGCGCCGGCGCCGACGATGTCCAGCCGGGACGGCCCCGGAGTCCGAGTGTACCCCGACACCTTACCGACCGCGAACGCATGGGTTCCGTTCGCCAGGCCGACGACCAGGGTCGACACCGTGGAGGTGTAGGTCAGGCCGGCGATCCGAACGCTCCACACGGTGCCCGTCGCGAGCCCGGATTCCGCGAACATCACGGGGTACGGATAGGTGAACCGGACGCGGAAGGTCGCCCCCCGGCCCGCGATCACCGCCGTGCCGGAGCTCCCGACGGGATGGCCCGCGAGGGTCACGGCGAGCGTCTGGCTCCGGATGGACCCCACCGCGTACGGATAGCTCGCCGACGTGAGGCCGTGGAGGGCGATCGACCCCTTCGTCGTGCAGGTCGTCGCGACGGTCTCGACGCACCACGAACGGCCGCTCGGCAGCCCCGACTCCCGGAAGACGAGCGAGTACGTCGGACCTTTCACGAAGGAGAAGAGTTCGGTGGGGCCGCTCCCCCCGCTCCCACTCGCCGTGATCGAGCCGCTCGCGGGGATCCCCGACACCTCCCGGCCCTTCGGGCCGATCACGATGTACGGGTACGTTCCCGCCGGTACTCGGAACTGGGCTGAGTTGAACTCGGTCGTCACGGACGTTCCGTTGAACTCGACGGTCCAGGTGTGGCCGGCGGGGAGACCCGACGTCTCCACGAACGTGATCACACTGTACGGGACCGGCGTGAACGCGATCGACTCGTTCACCCCGGCCCCCACCACGGCGACGACTCCACCGGTCGGCGCGACGGTGTAGTACGCGGGCGGGAGGACCGAGAACGTGTAGTTGCCGTTCAGCACGGAGAAGTCGATAACGCCGGTCCCGCCGGAGGTCGTATCGGAGCGGTAGTCCGTCACCCCGAGCCGCTCCACGCCCCCAGTCGCCCCCGCGGCGTTCAGTTCGATCAGTTCCGTCGGGACGGCGTTGGCGGCGAACAGGAGGGCATCCGTCGCGTCGAGCGCGATGGCCCCTGGGGAGGCCACCGCCGGCTCGACTCCCGCCACCGTCTCGGTCGACGTGTTGAGGACCACGATGCGACCGCGCGTCGGCTCGGCCGCGTAGACGTAGTCGTTGAACGGCGAGTAGACGGGTGCCCCCAGTGGGGTGCCGGTTCGGATCGAGGTCGTGACGGACCGGGACGTCGGACTGACGACGTAGACGGTTCCGGAGGCGTCGTCGGAGGCGACGTAGAGCGCCCCGCTCTGGCTGTCGACGGCGGTGCCGTTCGGCTGTGCGATGGTCGGGAGCGGGATGGTCGCCGCGAGCGTCCCTTTCGCGGGGTCGATCACGGCGAGCGACGGGGAACCGCGAACCGTCACGTACGCGAGCTGGTTCCCGCCGTCGTAGACGATCGCGACCGGATCGGCGCCGACGGAGATCGAGCCGAACGGCAGCCCGGTCGCCCCGTCGATCTCCGTGACGTTCGCGCTGCCCGCGTTGGCCACCATCACGGTGTCATTCACCGGAGCGATCGCGACCCCCTCCGGAGCCGTGCCGACCGGGATCGTGCGAACGACCGCGTTTTCGGACGGGTCGATGACCGAGACGTTGTTCGCTCCGGCGTTCGCCACGTAGATCTCGCCGGTCGCTGAGTCGACCGCCAAGGCCGCCGGGTCGGCCCCGACGCCAATCGAGGCGACCGTCGCGTTATCGGAGACGTCGATCACCAGCACCCGGGCGGCGGACGGCTCCGCCACGTAGAGACGGTAGTCCAGCGGATCGAACAGCACGCTCCCCGGGACCGCGGGGAGCGGGTTCGTCCCCAGGACGCCGTCCGACACGACCGCGGTCACCCCCACCGTCCACGGCTCGCCGTTCGGGAGGCCGGTCTCGGTGAACGTCACGGGATGCGACTTCCCGAACGGGATCGGGAGCGTGGCAGCGGAGAGCTCGGTGTCGAGCACGCCCGTTCCGTTGGCCGTCAGATATGGGCTTGGGGCCAACGCGGAGTAGGAGTACCGTCCCGCCGGGTCGGTGACGGTGATCACCCCGGCGCCGTTCTCGGTGGTGTTCGAGAAGGCCCGCGGGCTCTCGACCATCGCCGCGCCGCCCGCCGTGAACGACCCATTCACGAGCGTCACGCGGTCGGCGCCCGGCGTGGAGAGGAAGAGGAAGCCGGAGGTGGTGTTGACGGTCGTCTCCCCGACGGGGGCCCGGAGCGGGATCGTTCCGAGCTCGGATTCCGTGGAGACGTTCAGCACGATCGCCTGGGCGGACGTGGTCCGACCGAGGTAGAGGTCCCCGTTCCGAGCGTCGTACAGGGGCGCGGTGAGCCCTCCGCCGATGGGGATGGTCGCGACCGTTGCATCGGTCGCCGGATCGAGGACGAGGACGCCGGGGACGGAGCCACCGGCGCCGGCGACGAGCAACTCCCCGTTCGCGGAGTCGAAGGCGGGGGCCCACGGCTCACTGCCCGAGCCGATCGGGATCCAGTGGACCGTGCGGTTGAGGGTGGTGTTGATGACGGTGAGGTTACCCGACCCGAAGTTCGCGACGTAGAGGAGGGTGTTCCGGGGATCGTACGTCAGGCCGCGCGGATCGGCCCCGACCCGGATCGAGCCGACGGGGAGCAGCAGACTCCCGTTGATCACCGTGACATTGCTCCGGCCGGTCGTGCCGGCATTCGAGACGTACACGGTGTCGTTCGCCGGGGCGACTGCGACCCCGGAGGGAGCCGTTCCGACCGGGATCGACGTCACCTCCGACTCGCCGTCGAGCACCGAAATGTTGTTCGAGCCCGTGTTCGCGACGTAGAGGTAGCCGTCCGTCGGGTCGAGGGCCAGCGCGGTCGGGTCGCTTCCGACGGGAAGGGTGGCCATCAGCGAGCCGTTGGTAGCGTTGAGGATGCTCACCTGATCCGCCCCGGAGATCGCGACGTACACGAGGTCGTTGAACGGGTCGTACAGAACCGCCGTCAGGGTCGAGTTGACGACCGTGCTCGAGATCGCACCGGAGGTCGTCCCGTTGATTGTCACGGACCAGGTGAGCCCGTTCGGCAGTCCGGACTCGATGAAACTCATCGTCCGATCGGGCGTCGTCGCCACCATCGGTCGCGCCAGCAGGTCGGGGTGCATCCCGGGAACGGCGCCGGACGCGGAACCGACGGGCGCGACCGTGCTCGGTCGGAGTACGGCCGGACCCGCCCCGACCAGCAGGAGCAGGACGATCGCTGCGGCAGCCACCGCCCCGGCCGGCGAAGGCATAGGGACCGCATGCAACGCCAGACTTTGGAGGTTGCGGCGTCGGCATGCGGGGCTCCCCAACGGGTCTTCGTGGGGGGGAGAGCGCGACTCTCCCGCGCTCGGCGGTCGCCTTCGGTTCTCGCTGCCCGAGGGCGAACTCCCGGTCACGGACCGAAAGTTTCACTTCGTAGACGTTACCACCTTCGGTAACGATTTAACGGCGCCCGCGGTGCCCTCCGCGTGTTCAGTCCAGCCGAGCGAGCGTACCTCCGCGTGATCTCTGGCTCCCCTCCGCTCGCGGACAAGGGAACGGTAGAGGCGGCGTTCCCGAACCCGACGTACCGTCGGAAGCTCCGCTGGGGCATCCGGCGCAAGGCCGCCCGATCGGTCGAGGACTGGAAGCTGTACTTCGAGGCCGCGGCAAAGGACGAGCGGCTGCTCCCCCCCAACAACCTCCTCAGCTCGACGACCCCGCCGCTGTTCGCCGACCCGCTGGTCACGGTGCTAGGGAGACTTCGACGACGGCTGAGGCGACCCCCGCCGCGAGCGCGGCTGGAGCGCGACTCCCGCGACTTGCGAGGAGACTAAGGTCATGGTCGGAGCGCCCTTCTGGCTCACAGTAGGCGCCGCCGCGGCGGTGGCGATCGCCGTGGTCGTCTACGCGCTCGTCTTTGCCCGCGCGCGAGAGATCGGGTCGTCCGGAGTGGTGATGCGGTCGCGGCTCGACTGCCCCAAGTGCCATCGCACGTTCGACTACGACTGGATCCCAGGTGCGTCGTTTTCCGCGGTCCGGCTTGGCACCTCTCGGTACATGGCCTGTCCGTTGTGCGGCAGATGGTCCGTCTTCCCGATCTACCGAACGATGGTCCCGCGGCCCGCGGGCGGGGTCCGCGAACCAGCAATCGAGTCGCCCGGGACGCCTCCGGGCTGACCGGCGCTCTCAGCGAGCTCGCCCGTCCCGGGTTTCTCCGGGGCTGTGCAGCGTCATCGCCCGGACCCGCCCCCGGGTGCGCCGGTTCGCTGCGGGTCGATGGCGGATCCCGAGCCGAGGCGCACCCCGGGGCCGCGGCGGCGCGCGCTCGACCGCCCCGAGGAGTAATCAGCCCGACGTCGATGTCGCGCCGTGGCCGACGGCCGTCGCCTCGTTGCGATAGTCTTCACGGACATCGTCGGGTACACTCAGCTCTCCCAGACCGACGAGCCGGCGGCTCTGCGGCTGCTGCAAGAGCACGATCGCCTGCTCCGACCGATCCTCGACATCCACGGCGGGCGACGTGTGAAGTCGATGGGCGACGGGATGCTGATCGAGTTCCCCAACGCACTGGCCGCCGTGGAGTGCGGCGTCGACTTTCAGCGGCACGTCCACGAACGGAACGCCCGGGCGGGATCGCCGCCGCTCCGCCTCCGCATCGGGATCCATGTGGGAGATGTGCAGCGTCGAGGGAGCGACATCTTGGGCGATGCCGTGAACATCGCCTCGCGGATCGAGCCGCTGGCCGACCCGGGAGGCATCTGCCTCACGGAGCAGGCCGTCGATCTCGTCCGGCACCGGGTGGCGTATCCCCTCGAGGGACTGGGAGCGAAGAACCTCAAGGGTGTGCGGGAGGCGGTCGGAGTCTACCGGCTCGTCCTTCCTTGGACGAACGCAGAGGTCGCCGGTTCGCTAGCCCCGGCCCACCGGCTCGCGATCCTTCCCTTGTCGAACATCAGTCCGGACCCGAAGGACGAGTTCATCGCAGACGGGCTGACGGAGGAGCTGATCTCCACCATCTCCCGCGTGCCCGAGTTGAGCGTGATCTCGCGCACCTCGGTCATGCAGTACAAGAACCAGGCGAAGCGGATGTCGGAGATCGGCCGGGAGCTCAATGTCCGCACGGTGCTGGAAGGGAGCGTCCGCAAGTCGGGGAGCCGGGTCCGGATCGCGGTGCAGCTGATCGACGCGGGGGACGACAAGCACCTCTGGGCCGAGAACTACGACCGGAGCCTCGAGGACATCTTCACGATCCAGAGCGAGATCGCCCAGGAGATCGCCAACGCCCTTCAGATCCGCTTGCTCGAGGAGGACCGCGCCCGCATCGGCAAGGTGCCGACCGCCGACACCGAGGCGTACCTGCTGTACCTCAAGGGGCGCTATCAGAGCGAGCTCGTCACGAAGGAGGGATCGATGACCGCCATCGGATACTTCGAGGAGGCGGTTCAGCGCGATCCGAAGTTTGCGCTGGCGTTCGCTGCGATCGCGGCGGCGTACCACCGGCTCGGGTTCCTCGAGATGCTCCCGTCGGCCGAGGCGTCCGCGAAGGCCGATGTCGCGGCGTCGCGCGCGCTCGCCCTCGACCCCGGGCTCGCCGAGGGCCACATCGCTCTCGCGTGGGTGCTGTTCCACGGACTCGACTTCCGCGGGGCGATGCGGGAGGTGCGTCGCGCGCTGGAGCTCAATCCGAACCTCTCGGGCGCGCACGTCGCCGCCGGCCAAACGCTCCAGTACGCCGGCCGGTTCGAGGAGGCGTTCGCCGAGATGGAGAAGGCGCTCGAGCTCGATCCCCTATCGGCTCCGACGCTGCGGGAGGTCGCGGCGTGCTACCTCTACGGCGGTCGCCCGGAGCGCGCCGCGGAGCTGTTCCGCTCGGCGATCGAGAAGGAGCCCGAGAACCCGTTCGCGGTGGGACAGCTCGGGCTCTGCCATGTCCGACAAGGGCGGTACGACGAGGGGATCACCGAGATCCGCAAGGCGGTCGAACTGTCGAGCGGGACCGACCCTTCGAAGCGGATGGACCTCGCGTATGCGTTCGCCCGGGCGGGTCGGGTCGACGACGCCCGGAGGGTCATCGCCGGCATGGTCGAGGAGCACGATCGCCACGGCACCGGGGCCCGGGCGGTCGCGGCGGCGTTCGCGAGCGTCGGCGACGCCGAGTCGGCGTTCGTCTGGCTCGAACGGGCGTACCAGGAGGAGTCGGGGTACCTGGGCCGGATCTCCGTCGACTTTGGCTTCGAGGGGCTCCGATCCGACCCGAGGTTCCAGGACTTCCTCGAGCGGCTTGGCCACCCGTCCAAGGCTGCGATCGACTGACGGGGTCGGGGCGGAGGACCCGGAGCCGATCGCCGACGCGGGCGCGCGACCGGCGGGACGGGCATGGGCGGGGTGCACCTTCGGATCCGCGGGCCCGCCGGCGGCGGCGCGACGACGGTCGCCGCGCTCCTCTACGCGACGCTGATCGACCGATCGAGCGGGGCCGAACCTCGGCTCACGTGCTACGCGGACCCCCCGAGCCTGCGCGCCGCCTCCGCGCTCTGCCGCCGGGTCCTCGCCGCCTCCGACGGCCCCGTCGCACCGGGCCCGGAGCGGTACACCGTCCGGTACGAGCTCGCGGGGACGGGCGGCTGGCTTCGCCGGACGGTCGGCGGAGAGGGCGTCGTGCTCAGTGTGGACTCCGGGGGTGCCGCCGACCCGGACCCCCGGCCGTCCGACTCGTGGGTTCGCGACCGGGACGTCTCCCTCGAGCTCGTCGTGCGGGACGGCCGACGTCCGCTCCTCCCCCCGACGCCGTCCGGCCCCTCGGATCGAGACCCGAGCGTTCGGGCTCGCTCGCGATCGGCTCGCGCGGGCTCGGTGCGTCTCGCCGGGATCGTGACCAAGTGGGACGTTCGAGAACCCGACCCTCCGGGCAGTCCGCCCGCCTCCTGGCCGGCCCCCGACGCGCTCGACTCTCGGCTCCGGCTCTTCGCGGCCCTCCGCGGGGGGACCGGCCCCGACGCGGTCTCCCCCGAGGTCGTCTTCCTCTCCGGTCGGGGCCGACCCGGCGGCGCGGGCGACGCGGCCGAGCCGTCCCACATCTACCGGGAGCTCGTGGCGCCGTTTGCGCGGCCGGAGTATCTCGCGCTCCTCGCCTGGATCGCCAAAGCGGCGGACGGGTGAGCGGGGCAGGGTCACTCGGGAGCGGACCGATCGTCGCCGACCGGACTCCCGGGGTCGGGTGTCGGCCCCTCGGCGGCCCGAAGGTACTCCCGGCCGGCGTCGGTGAGCGTCCGCCCGGTGGCCTGCGCCGTGACGAATCCCGCCCGCTGCAGACCCGCCAGGACCTCGCGCTCGATGAACTCCCGGTCCGACTCCTCCAAGAGGTTCTGGAGCGCATCGAGCCCGATCGGACGCTCCTGCGCGGCGAGGAGCTCCAGCACGCGACGGTGCCGCGCGCCGAAGCCGAGGTCGTCGAGCCCCTCCGCCTTTTGGAGGTCCTTCAGATGGTCGTCCCAGCTCCGTCCGCGCTGGAGGCTCACCTCGCGGCGCCGTTCGAGCTCCTGGGCGAGCCGCAAGGCCACCCGCGGGACGTTCTGGCTCAAGCGAGCGATCCGGAGCGCGACCGCCTCGGGGAGCTGCGGCGAGCGGTCGCGGACGATCCGGGCGACCTCGTCGGCCGTCGGGTCGAGTAGATGGACCTCGGGCGTGAACCGCGAGCGCAGGGCCCGGTCCACGGCCTCCGGCCGCGTCGTCGCCGCGACGAACGTCGCGTACGGGAAACGGCAGATCCGATTCCCCAGACGCACGAACCGACCGTCCGGCTCGGTGAGCGTGAGGAGCGACT
Organism: Thermoplasmata archaeon; assembly: GCA_030043545.1. Lineage (GTDB taxonomy): Archaea > Thermoplasmatota > Thermoplasmata > Lutacidiplasmatales > UBA184 > Lutacidiplasma. The sequence continues at coordinate 8,925 of JASHXM010000083.1, forward strand.
CCTGGACACGCCGCGGGATGAGGTGCACCTCGTCCAGGAAGATCACGACCGGCGGGTACTCGAGTTCCGGCAGGCCCTGGGGTCCGTCGGGAAGCGGCCGGGCCGGATGGCGGGCGACCGCGAGCGCCGCGTCGATCGCCCCGACGAGCGCCTCGCGGTCCGGGACGGCGTGCCCGTCGAGGGCGACGAGCGGCAGCCCGAGCGCTCGGGCGAGTCGACCCGCGAGCGTCGTCTTGCCGGTGCTGGGGTTGCCGGTGATCAGGTAGGAGACCGCGAGCCGGGGGGGCTCGTGCAAGAGCGCGGCGACGAGGTCGATCGATACCCGCTCGACCGCCCCCGCGTTCCCCACGAATCCGTCGAACGCGGTCGCCACGCGGTCGTGGGCGCTCACGAGCGTCGAGGGGGGATCGGCTATCGCCTCGCCGTCGTCTCGCGCCGCGTCGGGTGGGGCCGGAGCGGGAGGGGTCGGGACGACACCCCCCGAAGGGGCGGGGGCCGACGGCGCGGAGGCGGGTGCGGCGGGGGGGATCCCGACCGCCGTCTCGGAGATGGGGCCGGGGGGCGCCGGGCCGACCGGCGTCGCTCCCGCCGGGGCGGGCGCGGTCGGCTCCGAAGACGTCGCCGTACCCCCGACCCGGAGGATCCGGGGGGTGCTCTGGTACGCGCGGTCGATCGCCGAGTACACCGCCGAGAGTGCCGGCGTCCGCGGGTAGCTCGCGTCGCCGCGGCTTGCGACGACGATCGCCCACCGCGTGGGATCGCTGCGGACCCCCTTCGCCGAGATCACGACGTCGAACGCGTCGACCTGGCTCGGAGGCGGTGCGTCGGAGATCGCGGTCGGGACCGGCAGCCCGCCGGCGAGGACCAGGACTTCGAGGAGCAGGTAGAGCGTATCGACCCGATCCGGATCCTGCGAGGTCGGACAGTACAACAGCGTGTGGGCGTCCCGCTCCTGCGACCACCGGTACGCGATCGCCTCGACCGACGCCTTGCTCGCCTGCGCGCGCAGGCCGCTCCCGAGCGGGGGGAGCGCTCCCGGATCGTCGATCAGCGGGACGACGAGGGGGTCGATGTCGCCGTGCGCGCGCGGCTGGTCCCGGTCGAACGCTTTCGCGGCCTCGGCCACGTGCGCGAGGGTGAGCCGGCGCTCCCGAAGGAGCGAGAGCGGCAGCACCGCCGTGTGGTTGCGGTACGTGTCGCGGCCGGCCCCATCGGGGAGTCCTCGTTCGAGGACCGACAGGAGCAGCTCCTCGCCCCCGGGGACGCCGTGCACCATCCGGACATCGACCGGACGGGGGTCGACCGTGTTGCTGACGATCCCCCGGAGCGGGGTGTAGTGACCCGCCACGAGCGGCGCGTAGACGGTGAGGTTCATCCCGCGGGCCACGGCCATGACGCGGTACCCTTCGTCGAGGGGGCGGCCGAAGATCCAGTGGTCGAGCGCGACTGCCTCGCGCGCGCCGTCGCTCCCGGCCACCGGACGAACGCCTCCCCCGGGGGCCGGCGGCCTAGCTCGAGGAAGGCGGGTGCGTCGGCGCCAGCGCCGTCGCTTCCTCGACGTCGTCGGGCGCCTTGTCGGCGAGGAACCGGAAGTACTCGATGAACCCGCGGTACTCCCCGTAGGAGAACTTCGGATCGCCCTGTTCGTCGCGCGCGACGACCGGACGGCCGGAGAGATTCATGTCGGCGACCTTCTCGGTCTCGACCCAGCTGAAGAAGTACGCGGTACGGTCGAAGTTCACGCCGACGAGCCGGTTCCCCTTGAGCAGCGCCATCATCTGGGGCAGGAAGCGGCCGATCAGCACCTCGCCGAACTTCCGTCGCTCCTCCGGTTCGTCCATCGGGGGCGGTTCGAGCGGCAGCCCGAGGTGGTTGAGCACCTCGCCGTTGATCTGGTCGAACTTCGACAGCACGATCACGGGGTAGACGACCGGCTTCGAGCTCGCCATCTTCGCCTGCGACTTCGCCGCGTAGTCCCGGACCTTGTGCGAAGCGAGCGCGGACAGGAGCACGGCGCCGTTCTCGTCGTAGTTGAGCATCTTCTCGAACTGGGGGCCGTGCGTGGCGACGGTGAGGCGCGAGCAGTCGACGATGAAGATCACGATCGTGCTCTTGAGCAGCTCCTGGATCGTGTGCCGGTTCTCACTGACCCCGGTCTCCACGTACTCCTCGACGTCCTCTCCGGCGACGTCGTAGGCGGCGAACCCGATCGTGGAGAACGGGCGGTACCAGTTGGCCCGCTTGATGTACTCCGGGAGGAGGCTGTTGAGCTTGCGCGGGTACCCGAACTTGAATCGGATTTCGGTGATGTCCTCCTTCAGATTGGCGGCTGGGAACGTCCCGCGTCGAAGAGCGGTCAGGATCCCGCCCATGTACCGTACCGATCTCGTGTCGCCCCAGAACCGGAACGAATCGCCCTGGTCGGCGTTGGTGTAGCGGACCTGGGCGGAATAGAGGAGACCCAGGAAGACCGACTTGCCGGACGACGTATGCCCGTAGATGGCGGCGGGGCACATCGGCGAGGGGATTCTCGGCTGGGGGAAAAAGCTGTCGTCGGTCCGAGGTCCCCGGGGACGACGGCCCCGGCCGACCGGTCGCTCAGAAGAGCGTCGACAGCGAGCTCCCGCGGTCGACGAGCAGCCCCTGGACGACGAGGACGACCCCGAGGACGAACATCACGAACCGGGGCGCGAACAGGAGGGTGGCGAGATTGAGCAGACCCTTCACGATCGACAGCGGTACGTAGACGATCGCGAAGACGACGAAGCCGATGACCGCCGCGCCCCACCACGGAATGAACGCCCCGAGGAACAGCCAGGCGCCGAGGCCCGCGATCGCCCCGGCTCCGAGCGCGACGATCGTCGGCCACGGGACGTCGTGGAGGACCTTCGTCCAGAGGACGACGCCCGCGATGAGCAGCAGGTAGCCCGTGAAGGGGAGGACGTCCCCTCGGTAGAGATTGTACGCGCCGGCGAGAAGAGCGAGCGCCCCGGACGGTACGGCCAGGATGTCCAGGATCCCGTGGCGGAGCTTCTCTCGGCCGCCCTTGCCACCCAGGAACTCCCAGAGGATCGAGACCACACCGGCGGCGACGAGCGCGTAGACGATCGGACCGGTCCCCAGCACCTGGTCGAGCCCCACGGCGAGCGCACCCGTCCTCGGGCTTATGGAGGTTCCGACGCGCCCGACGTAGCGGCCGGGGCCGTACCCCCCGGCGGTCCACCCGCCGGCGTCGGGGGAACCGTCGTCGCCCGATAGATCGTGACCTCTCCCTCGGCCGTCACCTCGACCGAGCGCTGGATGTGCCACGCCCCGAAGGTCCAACCCCCGGCAGGGATCGTCTCCAGGTCCTCCATGGCGGCGAGTCGGTTCAGCTCCGAGTCCAGGAGCGCGAGGGAGCCCGAACTGATCTGGACGTAGATCCCCTCCCCGGCACGAAGCGCCCCGCCGGAGCCGGCTCGCAGCAGGATCTCGTTGAGGAGGAGGATCGACGGGTGCTTCGTATAGCGGACGAGGTGGTCCCGGGAGGTACCGAAACAACTCTCATGGAGCATCTGGCGCCACGTCGCGCCGGCCGGGTCGGTCACGAGGTCGACGAGCGACCGGTAGGCCGCCCCTCGGCGCATCGCCGGGGTCGGGAGCGGGAGGGGGGCCCCTCCGCGCTCGGACCTCGCCGCCTGTTGGCCCACGCGCCCGAGCTCCCGCTTCCACGCCTCGGGCGAGTCGAGGTCCGTCCGTTCCCAGAGATTCGGGACCGGAGCGTCGGAGCCCGGCGCGGCC
>JASHXM010000084.1 GCA_030043545.1 Thermoplasmata archaeon
GGTCCACCTCGACGTCAATCCACGCCAGACCGCGGCGGTCCGGCTGTACGAATCTCGTGGATTCCGGCGGACGGGCGCCGACCGGCCGTTGGGCCACACGGACGGCGAGACGCGGTTCGAGATGACACGCCCAGCTCGGGTTCCGTAGCCGGGTCGGTCGGGGCCGGTCGATCGCCCTTCCGCGGAATAGGGAGGCCGCCGATCGCGGCGTATCCCGTGGCGAGAAGGGGTTCTGGGGAGCGCCCATCCGGGCGCTCCCCGAGGGCTGGGAGCCCGGTCGGACTAGCTCGAAGCGACCCACGTCGCGACGAAGCTCGATCCGTCGCTGGATAGCGCGCCCGTCGACGAGAGCGTGCGGCCCGCGGAATCGACCATGTTGATCGCCGTCGCCGTCGAGAACGAGCCGAAGTTCCCGGTGGTACCGCTCACCGTCGCAGCGCAACCGATCGTCGACGTGTGGTCGAGGCCAAAGTCGGCGGTCCCGAAGTCGGCGAGGTTCGCGAGCCGGCCGTTCACTTCGGGCCGCTCGTCGATGCACTCGGCCGACGTCCGCTCCGCGCCGCTCACGGTGCCGGTCTTGGTGTAGCTCGAGGAGCCGACCTTCACGGTGATCGAGAAGTCGGAGGCGCTGTACGAGACCGTGACCGAGACGGTGCTCCCCGGCGAGACGCTGAGGGACGTGATGTCGACGGACGCCGCCGGGTAGAACTCGTACCAGGCGTAGTAGTAGGCATGGCCCCCGGAGCAGTAGGCGAGCGTGCCGCCCTGCTCGACGGTGTTCGAGTTGTAGCCGTCGATCCCGTCCCAGAATGCCGCGTACGTGGACGATCGCGAGCACGACACGCTCGGCTGGACCCACGACCCGGTCACCTGCGTGACCGAGCCGGTCCCGCCCGTCACGGCGTATCCCGCCCAGTTCGTCGACTCCACGGTAAACTCGATCCCGTGGGGCACCAGTGGTGTGAGCGCCGCAGCACCCACCCCCACGCCCAAGCCGAGCATCGGTCCGATCGTCGCCGCCGTCAGCGCCACCGTCCATAACCTCGTGGCCCGCATGGTCCTGCGGGGAGTGGCATGGTGGATTTATCTACATTTGGTTACCATCCTCGACCCCGCGCCTCGCTCGGCGGTCGACTTGGGTGCCGGCCGAGACCCAGACGGCCGCGGCGGGTCTTCCCCGGCGATATCGGCGGCCCGGTGAGGGCTGACTCGGGCGGGGCACGGGGTTCCGGGCGGATCGGGTCGCCAGGGTTTTGGGTCGCCACGGATAGGGGGACGACCCGACCGTCCGGCCATGTCCCTCCGAACCGAACGTCTCACCCCGGAAACCTGGCCGGCGTTCGCTCGGCTGGTCGAGAAGCACAACGGGATCTTCGGAGGGTGCTGGTGCATCTCCTTTCACCTCCGGGAGGGAGAGGGGAAGCGGGGAGCTGCCGCCTACCGGGCGATGAAGGAGCTCCGGGTCCGGTCCGGGGACGCGCACGCCGCCTTGATCATGGACGGCCCCGAGGCCGTCGGGTGGTGCCAGTTCGGATCCCCTCAGGAGCTGCCGAACATCAAGAGCCGCAAGGTGTACGATGAGGGACTTCGCCAGTTGCCGGACTGGCGGATCACCTGCTTCTTCATCGACCGGGAGCGACGGGGGGAAGGGATCGCCCACCTCGCCCTACGCGGGGCGCTGGAGGAGATCGGCCGTCTCGGCGGTGGAATCGTCGAGGCGTACCCCGAGGACGTGACCGGACGGAAGGTCTCCCGGTCGTTCCTCTGGAGCGGCACGCTCCGGATGTTCGAGCAGGAGGGGTTTGTTCGGGACCGGAAGATCGGCATGCATCGCTGGGTGGTGACCCGGCGTCTACGTCCCGACTCCGGGAACGCGCCGGCGCCCCGGACCAAACGCCCGGGGGGTCCGCGTCCGCGTCAGCGCAGTCTCGGGAGTTCGGGGAGCTCCGCACGACGTTCCCCGCGCGCGGGGGCCGCGTCACGGAGTTAAGCTCCCGGCACTCTCCCCGCTCCGATCCGTCGTGGAGATTCGTCCGTTCGCCCCGGCCGACGAGACCGCGGTCGTGGCGCTGTGGACCCGGTGCGGGCTCGTCCGCCCGACGAACGACCCGCGCAAGGACATCGCCCGGAAGCTGCGGGTCCGTCCGGAGCTGTTTCTGGTCGGAGTCGACGGGGGCCGGGTCATCGGTTCGGTGATGGGGGGGTACGAGGGACACCGCGGGTGGCTCAACTACCTCGCCGTTGAGCCGGAACGCCAGCGGCAAGGGCTCGGGCGCCAGCTCGTCGCCGAGGTCGAGCGCCGACTGCGGGCCGTGGGCTGCCCCAAGATCAATCTGCAGGTCCGCGCCTCGAACGAAGCGGTGGTGCAGTTCTACCAGCGCCTCGGGTACTCCGTCGATGAGGTCGTGAGCCTCGGGAAGCGACTCGAGGTCGACGAAGCGGCGCCCTCGGACCGTCGCTGAGACAGTGGAGGGACGTCCGGGGTTTCGACCTCCGGGACGCGCTCGGGCCTGCTCGGGCTGAGCGCCCTCCGACGGGAAGCCGGGGGACCCGGTTCGATTAATGCCGCGCTCGACTGCTCTGGCCGTGGGCGCGACCCGACGCCTCGCCGCGATCATGTTCACCGACATGGTCGGATTCACCCAGGGCACGCAGGCCGACGAGCGGACCTCGTTGCAACGCCTCGCCGAGCAGGAACGCCTCGTCCGCCCCGTGATCGCTGGACACGAAGGACACATCGTCAAGTCGACCGGGGACGGGCTTCTCGTCGAGTTCCCGAGCGCGCTCAAGGCGACGGAATGCGCCGTCTCGATCCAGACGACGCTGCGGGAACGCAATGCGGCCGCCGGCGGGCCGCCGATCGAACTGCGCATCGGCGTGCACCTCGGGGACGTGGAACAGCGGGGGGACGACATCTTGGGCGACGCGGTGAACATCGCCGCCCGCGTGCAACCCGCGGC
>JASHXM010000085.1 GCA_030043545.1 Thermoplasmata archaeon
ATTTGCGATAGGTATTAAAGCGTTACGGGCGAGGGCGCGCGCGGCCCCGGCGAGCGGCCGACGAGGCGTCGGCGTCCGCCGACGCGTCCGGTTCCGGGAGCGTGGGCGGCACGTACGGCACGTAGAACGAGAACGGCGGGGAGCTTCGGGCCGGCGGCTCGGTCGGAGTCTCCTCGGCGGCCGACTCGGACGCGGGGGCTGGGGTCTCGGTCGAGGAGGTGCCCGAGGCGGGCGGGCTCGGCGGGAGATCGGCGGCGGCGGGCGACGGCGTCGCCCGGCGACGCTCCTTCGTCAGTCGGTCGACCTCGTTCCACAGCTCCTCGATCTCCTCCTCCGGCGTGCCGTACCCGCGGCGGTCCTCCGCGAGCGCCGCGCGCACCTGGGTCATCAACCGGGCGGCGCTCTGCGCGTCGCGCGCGCTCGTCTTGATCCGCTGGAGCCGGCGCGCCAGGTTCCGCGCTTCGAGGAGGATCTCCTCCTCCTCCTTCGCGGAGAGGTGGGCGACCGCCGGCGCCCGCGGGATCCGGGCGACGATCTTCCGGGTCTCGACGAGCCGCTGGGCGGCCGACGGGAGGTTCTCGTCCTGGACCGCCTGGAGCAGCTTCGAGAACGACCGCGCGGCGGCCTGGACGTCCTCGCCCCGGTCGCGGGCGCGCCGGATCGAGGTCCCGAGCGCCTGGGCCTCCTGGACCACGAACTTCGGAACCGCGTCGTTGAGCACCGCGAGCGCGAGCGACGCGCTCGCCGCCGCCTTCTCGAGCGACCCCGCGCTGAGCGGGTCCTGCATCAGCCGGGCGCGCGGGTTCCCGACGCGCGCGTCCAGGTGCGCGACGTCGACGCCGAGCTCGAGCGAGATCCCCCGCAGCTCGTCGACCCGGCGGAGCAGCTCGCGCACCCACCCCCAGTCGCGGGCGATCCGCTGGAGCAGCGCCTCCGCGCGCTTCACGACGAGCGTCGCCTTCTCCGGGGCACCCGAGCGGCTCGCCTCGTCGAACGCCGCCCGGACCTGGTCGGCCGGGAACGGGAGCCCCTCCTGCTGGAGCTTCTGCCCGGCCTCTTCGACGATCGCGAGCCGACGACGGAGGTCGTCGAGCGGGTCGGCCGGTACTGCCATCCTACGCCGCCCCTCCTTCCTCGCGCGACAGCATCCGCATCAGCTCGGTGAGCGTCCGGTCGGCGTCGGCGAGCCGGCCGCTCCGGAGCAGCTCGGTCGCCTCCCGGATCTGGGCGGCGGCCTCGAGCGAGAGCGTGCTATCGGCCGGCAACCGGCGGACGCGCCCGGCGAGGCTCCTCGCCTTCTTGAGGAGCACGCCGAGGAGGACGTCGTCGGGGGGCGGGCCGGCCGCCGCGGGCGCGGCGGGCGGCGTCCCGGCCTGAAGGTCCGCGAGGGTCCGCCGCAGGTCCCGCAGCGTCTGCGACGCCTCGAGCAGCCGTCCCTTCGCGAGGTGGCGCGCGGTCTCCTCCCGCAGCTTGTGCGCGTCGGCCCGGCCGGCGCCGTCGGCCGGCAGCGCATCGATCGACGCCCCGTGGCGCTTCAGCTCCTCTTCGAGCGCCGTCGGCAGGGCCTCGTGCATCAGCATCAACGTCCGGGCCCCGTCCTGAGCGAGCGCGTCCAGGTCCGCCTCCTGGAACGGGCCCGAACTTAGCTTCTTGCGGAGCGCGTCGATCTGCCCGGGGACGTCCCCGAGCGAGATCCCGAGGTCGACCGCTTCCGCGCGGAGCCCTTCGATCTGCGCGACGATCCCTTGGATCCCCTTCCAGTCCGCCTCGAACCGCCCGATCCGCTGCTCGGCGTCCAACAGCGTGCCGACGAGATCCGCGACGGCGTCGCCCCCCCGCTCGAACGCCGGTTCCACGGGGGGTAGGGAGAGCGCGATGGCAACACCGGTCCGCTCGAGCGCCCGGCGCCGGTCCTCGACCGCCTCGGCGCGACGCCGGACGACGTCGCGCGCCTGTCGGTCGAGCCGCAGCTGCGCCGACCGAAGGATCTCGAGCGCCTCGGCGATCCGCCCGCTCGCCTCGCCGAGCGCCGCCTCGCACAGCTCGCTCGTGATATCGGGAGCGTCGCGGCCGAGCGGCCGGTACAGCTCCATCCGCCCGACGAGCCCGCGGCCCATCGTCTCCGAGAGCTCCGCCTCCGGCGGCGGGGGCGGCCGACGCTTGCGTGGCGCGGCAGGGGCCGGCTCGGCTGCCGACGCACTCCCATCCGGTTCGGGGGCGCGGGCGGCGCGAAGACCTTCGATCGCGAGCGCCGTCGGAAATCCGCAGACGTCGCAGTGTTCCGACCCCGACGAGATCGGCTGCTCGCAGATCGGACAGGTCGATGCCACCGAGCCCCCCGGTACATTCCCGAAACCGTCCGTCGCCGCTTAACCCCTCGGGTAGCCGGAGGCAGGACGTCCCGGTTATCCGCCCGAAAACGTCGGGACGATGACGAGCCGCACGCGCTGCTCGATCGGCAGGTCGAGCGGGACGGAGGTGCCGTCGACGAGGACCGCGCACCCTTCGGGCGCTTCCCCCATCCGACGGACCGCGTCGCGGACGAGGGTGCCGCGCGGGACGGCGAACGACCGGGTGCGCGCCGCGCCGGCCCGGGCGAGTTCCACGACGACCCGAACGGTGGCGGGGGAGGCGCTGAGGGGGAGACTCTCCGGGGGCCGGTCCGCGGACCGGCCCCCCTTTGAACTCCCGCGATGCATACGCATCACCAGATCTCGAATCT
>JASHXM010000086.1 GCA_030043545.1 Thermoplasmata archaeon
CGGGGGGCGCCGTACCATCATTCGAGTCGTGAGCTCCTACGGGATCGCTTCCCGTCCGGAACCGGGTGGATTCGACGTGACTGACGATTGATAAGGCGGTCTCCCGTGCTCCGTGCCCAAGGGGGTTCCTCGAGTGAACGCTGCGGCGCGCGCGGACCTGAACTGGTGGGCCCGGAACGCGAAGGGTCTCAAGACCGCCTTCCGGCTGATCCTCGGGGTGATCTGGTCGATCAACGGCTACCTCAAGTTCACGTCCGGGTACACCGGCTCGTTCCTCTCGGATGTCCAGAACTCGGAGTCGAACGCCCCGTCGTGGCTCCACGGGTGGTACGCCTTCTGGGTCGTTCAGGCGACGAACAGCTCGACGCTGATCGTCTACACGGTCGGTACGCTCGAGCTCCTCCTCGGCATCGCCCTGCTGCTCGGCTTCCTGCGCAAGATCGCGTACCTCGCGGGGATGGCGCTGAGCCTCCTGATCTGGGCGGTCCCCGAAGGGTTCGGCGCCCCGTACGGACCGGGGACGGGAACCACCGACATCGGCACCGGGGCGATCTACGCGCTGGCGTTCCTCGGGCTTGTCGTCATCAACGCGACGTACGGCCCGAGCCGGTGGAGCGTCGATCACTGGATCGAGCGCCGGTTCCCGCGCTGGGCATCGCTCGCGGAGTTCCGCGGGGCGGGGTCGGTGGCCCCTGTCGCACCGCCGAGCCCATCCGCGTGAGCCGGGCGGGAGGCCGGCGGCACTCCCCTCCTCGAGCCGCGGTCAATACCCGAGCCGGCGGACCTCGGGGAGCCCGACGCCGACCGCGGCGCACCCGAGGAAGCCGACCGCGACGACCCCGGTGAGCGGTACTGGAGGCAGGACGACCGACAGCGCCCCGATCGTGAGCGCACCGGCCGCCGCACCGGCTCCCGAGAAGACGTAGTTGTTCCCCGCGATCCGGGCGAGCAGTTCGGGAGAGAATCGGCCCTGGAGGTAGTTCGCCAGGCTGGTCGACCGTACGGTCGACACTCCCCCCACGAGGAACCAGAGCGCAGCCTCCGCCGCGAACGAGTCGCGGGCGAGGGCGACCGCGAACAGCGCGGCCCCGCTCCCGGCGGTCGCGAGGAGCGTCAGCGCGCCCACCCGGCTTCGGGGGTTCGCGTACCCCAGCGCCAGCCCGAGGAGGATCCCGCCGACGAGGTAGGCGACGTACCAGCCGGCGTACGTTCCCTGACTACCGGAGAAGAAACGCGCCACGTACAGCGTGAGGAGCAGGAGCGGCCCGCTCGAGAAGAAGCCGACCAGCAGCTCGACGATCGCGAGCTGGCGGAGCGCCCGCCCCGCGGTGCCCCGGAAGTGGGTCCACCCCTCCCGGAACGAGGCGAGGTACGCCGCGCGGGCCGTCTCCGTCATCCGGATCGGGAGGAGGACCGCCAGCCCCGCGGCCCCGGCGAGCAGGCCCGCGTAGAGGTACGAGCCGCCCGCCGCGCCGAAGACGGCGATCGTCGCCCCCGCGAAGACGTACGTGACGATGTCGATCGCTCCGCCCACCGCGCCCCCGACCCCGGCGACCGCGAAGAGCCGGTCCTTCCCGAACAGGATCCGGGCCGTCGTCTGGTCGGCGGCCCACGCGACGTCCCAGAGCGCGGCGAGCGCGACGACGACGCCGACGAGGAGCGCCGGCGAGAGCCGATGGAGCTCGAAGGAGAGCCCGAGCACGAACGCCGCCGCGGCCTGGAGCGGGTAGCACGCGACGAACACCCGACGCTTGTCCCGGACCCGGTCGACGAACGGGCTGACGAGGAACGTGAGGGTGTAGACGGCGGTCTCGACCGCGATCAGAAGGCCGGCGAGGAAGACGCCGTGCGTGAGCTCGTACGACAGCCAGAGGATCGTCGCGAGGTAGACCGTGTAGCCGACCCCGGCGACGGTCGTCCGGGCCTGGAACAGGAGGAATGCGCGGTCGCGGAGCAGCTGCCCCGGGGCCGGCGCGGCATCCGAAGCCACCGTCAGTCCCCCCGCGACGAGGGTTCACCGCGACGGCCGGGTCGGCCCGCGTACGACTCCCGTCCGGCCCGAACGCCGGACGGCCCGGGAGCTCCCCGAACTCGGCCCTCGCGGCTCATGCCGGGCGTGCCACCGTCGGCTGGGGGATGAGGTGGGGGGTGTCGAAACTGAACGAATTCGCCCGCCCAGCGGTGCGCCGCCGGCTAGCGCACCACGTCGAACGCGTGCTCGAACGTCCCGAGCGCCTGCCCGACGCGGACCCAGAGCGGCACGAGCGCCTCGAGCCAGCGGGCGGCCTCGATCCCCCCGACGTCGATCGTCCCCGCCCACCCGAGCTCCCGGACGAGCGCGTCGACCTCCTGCTTCGCCGCGGGATCGTTCCCGCAGATGAACAGGCGGACCGGCCCTCTCGCGAACGTCGGGTCGGCCATCTTGAGGCTGCTCACGGTGTTGAAGCACTTCACGACGCGAGCGCCCGGCAACTTCCGCTGGACCCGCTCTCCGAGCGAGTCGGTCATCCCGACGAACAGCCCCGGCGGCATCCCGTGCGAGAAGTCGAGCGGGTTGGTCGCATCGATCACGAGCTTGCCGTCGAAGCGCGCCGGACCGGCGAGGTCGAGCGCCGGTTCGGTCCCGGCACCGTGCGTCGCGACGACCAGGAGAGGCGCGAACGACGCGGCCTCCGCGAATGAGCCGATCGACGCGGCCGCCCCGATCTCGCTTCGCCACGCCTCGAGCTTCGCCGGGGCGCGGGTGCCGATCCGGACCCGGTAGCCGTGCTTCGCGAAGACGCGCCCCAGCGACTGTCCGACGACGCCGCTGCCGAGGATTCCGACCGACCGCTCCGCGGGCATCGCGGGACGGACGCCACCGGACGATAAGACGGTCGACCGCGGGTCGGCGTTCAGCCGAACCGGCCGTTGACGTAGTTCTCGGTCAGCTTCTCGGCCGGGCGGTGGAACACCTGGTCGGTCGGGCCCGTCTCGACGAGCTTGCCCAGGTAGAGGAACGCCGTCGTGTCGGAGACGCGGAGCGCCTGAGCGAGGTTGTGCGTCACGATGACGACCGTCATCTCGGCCCGGAGCTGCGCGAGGAGCGCTTCGACCTTCGCGGTCGCGATCGGGTCGAGCGCCGAGCACGGCTCGTCGAGCAGCAGCACCTCGGGCCGCACGGCGAGCGCTCGAGCGATGCAGAGCCGCTGCTGCTGGCCGCCGGAGAGGCTCGTCCCCGGGGCGTCCAGCGTCGACTCGACCTCGTCCCAGAGCCCGGCGTGCAGGAGGGCGTCGACGACGCCCTCGTCGAGCTCGCTGCGACGCCGCACCCCCAAGAGGCGGAGGCCGGCGGCGACGTTCTCGTAGATCGAGAGGTTCGGGAACGGGGTCGGCTTCTGGAACACCATCCCGACGCGGCAGCGGACGGCGACCGGGTCGAGCGCCGCCAGGTCGTCGCCGTCGAGGCGGATCGTCCCTTCGGTCCGGGCCCGCGGCGACTCCTCGTGGAGCCGGTTGAGGCAGCGGAGGAACGTCGACTTCCCGCACCCCGACGGGCCGATGATGGCGGTCGCCGACCGTTCCGGGATCGGGAGCGAGATGTCGTAGAGGACCTGTCGCCGCCCGTACCAGGCGGAGAGGCCCTCGACCTCCATCTTCGTCGCCATCGCTACTCCACCGCCAGCGTCGCATCCGTGCGCGCGGCGAGCCGGGCGGCGAGG
>JASHXM010000009.1 GCA_030043545.1 Thermoplasmata archaeon
TCGGCGACCGTCTGGCGGAGCGGCGGGGCGATCGAGACGCCGCCGCCGACCATGTCGATCTTCTTCCCCTTCGCGTAGCCGGGGTGGGCGTCGATCCACTTGTCGAGGTACGTCCGGGCGTCGGCGGGGCTCTGGACCTGGCTCACCTGGACGCCGATGCCGACGTTGGCGAGGCCGTCGGCCTTCGGGAACACCCAGACGTAGCCGCCCGGGGCGACCTTCCCCAGGAAGAAGTCGCAGTAGCGGACGTCGCAGTCGACGTTCGTCATCCGGTACTGGAGGCACGTATCCATGTCCTTGATCGCGAGGTTGGTCGAGATCCCGGCCCACCGGCCGACCTGGCTCTCGAAGCCGTCGGCGCCGATCGTGATCGGGGCGCGGATCTCGTACGTCTCCCCGAACTGCTTCACCTTCGCGCCGACGACCTTGCCGTGCTCCTTCAGGATCGAGACGGCGGCGGTCTTGAGCAGGATCTCGACGCCGGCGTTCGCCGCGTCGATCGCGAGCTGCTTGTCGAACTCGTCGCGCTCGACGACGTAGCCGACCTCGTTCCCCGCGTGCTTCTCGTTGATCTCGAAGACCTTCTCGCTCGGGGAGTAGATCCGGGCCCCCTCGACCTCCAGGTTCACCCAGCGGCCGGGGCGGATCCCCACGTCGGCGAGCCAGTCCTTGCTCATCCCCTCGCCGCAGCGGACGGGGCTGCCGATCTCCTGGCGCTTCTCGAGCATCACGACGCGCGCGCCGCTCTTCGCGGCCCACTTCGCCGTCATGCTGCCGGCGGGGCCGGCCCCGATGACGAGGACGTCGGTCGTCCGGTCGGGGATCACGAGGGCCCCCTCGACCTCAGCCGATCTCGATCGCGCCGACCGGGCACGCCTTCACGCAGATCTCGCACCGCGTGCAGACCCCCTCGTCGAACGTGATCCGGGTCTCGTCGAGATAGATGCAGTTGAGCGGGCAGATGCCGACGCACGCCCCGCAGTAGATGCACAGCTGGCCGGACGACTCGATGTGCAGGCTCTTCTTGTTCGGCACCCGCGCCTCTCCCGAGCACCGGGGCGCGCGCTATTAAAGGCTATCCGGAGACGCGCGACGCCGGCGGCCGGGGCGCGGCGGCCGACTCCCGCTCGGCGAGCCACCGCTCGGCGTCGATCGCCGCCATGCACCCCGAGCCGGCGGCGCTCACCGCCTGCCGGTACCGGCGGTCGTGGACGTCGCCCGCGGCGAAGACGCCGTCGACGCTCGTCCGGCTCCCCCGCTCGACCCGGACGTACCCCTCGGGGTCGAGCGCGAGCTGTCCGCGAAAGACGTCGGTCGCGGGGTCGTGGCCGATCGCCACGAACAGCCCGCCGACCTTGAGCGTCCGCTCCGCCCCGGTCGCGACGTCGACGAGCCGGAGCCCGTCGACCGAGTCGGTCCCGAGCACCTCCTTGACCGTCGTGCCGAGCGCGAGGCCGATCTTCGGGTGCTCCCGCGCCCGCGCCTGCATGATCGGGCTCGCGCGCAACCGGTCGCGGCGGTGGACGATCGTCACGCGGGGGGAGAAGTTGGTCAGGAACAACGCCTCCTCCATCGCGGAGTCGCCGCCGCCGACGACCGCGAGCTCCCGGCCCTTGAAGAAGAAGCCGTCGCACGTGGCGCAGGCGCTGACGCCGTGGCCCTTCAGCCGCTCCTCCGACGGCAGCCCGAGCCATCGGGCGTTCGCCCCGGTGGCGACGATCACCGCCTCCGCGCGGATCGGGCCGTGCGTGCCGGTCGCCAGCGAGAACGGGGACCGCCCGAAGTCGACCGAGGTGACGTTGTCGTCGACGAACTCGGCCCCGAACCGCTCCGCCTGCCGGCGCATCCGATCGACGAGCTCCGGGCCCTGGATCCCGTCGGGGAACCCGGGGTAGTTCTCGACGTCCGTGGTGATCAGCAGCTGCCCGCCGGCCGGGACGCCGGCGACGACGACGGGTCGGAGCTCCGCGCGGGCGGCGTACAGGGCGGCGGTGAGGCCCGCGGGGCCGCTCCCGATGATCGCGAGCCTGCGGACCGCCCCGTCGGCGCCGGCCATCGCTCCGCGAGCCCGCGGGGGGGTTAAAGCGCCGAGCCCCCGCGGGGCGAACGCATCACCGGGACGGGGAGGCGGCCCGGGGCGGAGGCAGCCGGATCCGGTCGACTCCCTCCGCGGCCCCGTAGCCGGATCGGAAGAACAGGAGGGGCGGACCGTCCCGGCCGGTCTCGGCGTGGACGACCTCACCGACGACCAGCCGGTGGTCGAACTGCGGGACGATCGCGGCGACGCGGCACTCGAGGGCCCCGAGCGTCCCGTCCACCAGCGCCGCCCCGGTGACGCCGCGGTGGAACGGCAGCTCCCGGAACTTCTCCGCCGCCGGCACCGTCCGGGCGAACCGCTCGCTCACGGCCCGCTGGTCCGCGGCGAGCACGTTCACCGCGAAGGCGCGGCTGCGCTCCAGCGGGGGGAGCGAGTCGACGTCGTCCTTCAGGCTCACGAGCACGGACGGAGGGGAGAGGGAGACGGAGAGGAACGCGTTCACCGTGAGGCCGTGGTCGGTCTCGCCGTCCCGGACCGTCACGACCGCGACGCCCGTCGCCCAGCGGCCCATCAGGGCCCGGAACCCGGGGGCGTCGGGGGCGGCGCTCACGCGTCCCGCCACCGGAACAGCCGGACCGCGAGCAGGAAGACGACGACCCCCGCGACGACGACGACCGCGAGGTCGGCCGCCGCCCGCATCGTGTTGTGGAACAGCATCACCTGGTTCATCCCGTCGATGACGTAGTACAGGGGGAGCACGCGGGCGAACGTCTGGAGCCCGGGCGGGAACTCGGAGACGGGGAAGAACGTCCCCGCGAGGAACATCATCGGGAAGGTGATGATGTTCCCGATCACCGCCGCGCTCTCGGGCGTCGGCGCGACCGACCCGGCGAGCATCCCGAGCGAGACGAACAGGAACGGGCCGACCACGAGGTACGGGATCAGGCCGGCGTTGAGGCTCACGTGGGCATCGAACACGCCGACCCCCATCCCAAGCATGATCCCCGCGGCCGCGAACGTCAAAAGGATGTACCACGCGATCCGGGAGGTGAGCCACTCGCTGCGGGTGAGCGGCGTGAGGGAGAGCTGGCGGAACAGCCCCTCCTTCCGGTACGACGAGGCGACGTCGACCATCGAGAACATCGGGCTCGTCAGGATCGAGAAACCGATCAGCCCCGGGATCAGGTAGTCGACGTAGACGAGGTTCGTCCCACCGACCCCTTGTACGGTGCCGGCGAGCTGGATCAGCGAGCTGCCCCCGGCCTTCGCGAGGTTGAACGCGTTCGCGACGCCCGAGACGGCGAACTCCGCCTCCCCGGCGGCCGCCGCGTCCTGCGGGTTCGCGAACATGGTGAGGTTGACCTGCGTGCCGCTCGAGTAGTTCGTCGTGAACGTCGCCGGGATCACGAGCCCGACCGGGTCGCCGTTCTGGCCGAGCCAGGCGGAGAACCCCGACGCCGAGACCGTCGACGCGGGGACGACCGCGACCTTGACGACCGTGGTGTTGTTGAGCGCCGAGAGGAACTTTGTCACCAGCGGGCTGTGCGGGTTCTCGTTGAGCACCTCGAGCGTCACGGTCGTCGTGCCGGTGTTCGAGAAGATCAGCCCGAACAGGCCGATCAGGATCAGCGGAAAGATGAGCGAGAAGAACAGCGCGGCCGGGTTCCGGTAGTAGCCCCGGGCGACGACCGCCAGGTCGGCGCCGATCCGCTTCGGGTTCACGGCGCCGACTCTCCCTTGAGCGCGCCGTCGTCCATCTCGCCGACCATCCGGATGAAGACGTCCTCGAGCGTGTCGCGCTCGGTCGAGAACGAGCTCCACGGGAGGCCGCTCTCCTCGGCGGCGGAGAGGACCCTCAGGGCGTCGTGCGGCCCGGCGAGGTCGACGACGACGCGGCCGCCGGACGCTCGGGCGGCAACGCCCAGGCGCGCGGTCAGGCGGGTCGCAAGCTCCGGCGCCGCCTCGAACACGGCGCGGGCGGGGCCGCCGTGGGCGGCGATGATCTCCGCGGCCGTCCCGACGGCGATCAGGTGTCCGTGGTGGATGATCGCGACGCGGTCGCTCAGCAGCTCCGCCTCCTCGAGGTAGTGGGTGGTCAGGAAGACGGTGCGGCCCGCCGCCCGGATCGACCGGATGACGTTCCAGATCGCTCGGCGGGCGTGGGGGTCCAGGCCGGTCGTCGGCTCGTCCAGAAAGTAGATCTCGGGGTCGTTCGACAGCGCCAGCGCGAGCCCGAGCTTCTGCTTCTGACCGCCCGATAGCTGGTCGAACCGCGCCGAGCGCTTGTCGAGGAGCTCGACGCGGCCCAGGACCTCGTCGGGGTCGACGGAGCTGCCGAACAACGCCCGGTAGTACTCGACCGCCTCGCGCGGCGTGATCTTCTCGAAGAAGCGGAACTCCTGCGGGATCACCCCGATCCGACGGTGGAGCTCCGCCCCGTCGCTCCACGGGTCGAGGCCGAGGACGCGGACCGTCCCGGACGTCCGCTGCCGGAGCCCCTCCAGGATCTCCACGGTCGTCGTCTTCCCCGCGCCGTTCGGCCCGAGGAAGGCGAACACCGAGCCTGCCGGCACGGAGAAGTCGATCCGGTCGACCGCCGTGAGCCCGCCGTACCGCTTGACGAGCCCCTCGACCTCGATCGCCGCGGGCATCGCCGGCCGAGGGCGCCCGGATTATGAAGATGCCCGGCGACCCGGTCCGGGCGAGCCCGGGGTCACGTCGAGGCGCCCCGCCTCCCCCGCCGCGACGGCTCGCTCCGCCGTCGGACCGACGACCTGGAGCGGGCCGGGGCCGGACCAGGTCACCGTCACGGACCCGTCGGCGTAGCGGAGGGCGACCGTGCCGCTGCCGAGGCGCAGCCCGTCGATCGACGCCGAGTGCCAGCCGGCCGGGAACGTCGGCCGCACCTCGAGGCGCGGAACGCGCGCGTCGACGCGGAGCCCCCAGAGCCCCTCGAACAGCGCGGTCAGGAACGGCGCCACGCTGAGGCCGAGCAGGAAGCAGGAGTTGAACGGCTCCGCCCGGTCCCCCCGATAGCATTCGTTGGCGTCGCCGTCCTCCGCCTCGAACCGCGCGGCGATGCGCGACAGCGCCTCGTGGCCTCGCGCCGCATCCCCGACGCGGAAGGCGCCCTCCGCGAGCCAGGCGGTCGCGATCGTCCAGACCTGCCCTTCGTGGTACGCGTCCGGCCGGTACGACGGGTCGCGCGTCGACAGCGTGCGCATCCCCCACGCGGCGAGCAGGTCGTCCTGCGACGCCCGCGCGACGACGGCGCGTCCGCGCTCGGCCGGGAGGAGCCCGGCGCGGAGCGCGATGAGGGCGTTCGGGCGGAGCTGGGCGACCGGGGCTCCGTCCCGCAGGGAGTCGTAGAGGTACTGCTCGGCCGGCCAGTCGTACACCGCGGCGACGCGCCCGGCGAGCGTCTCCGCCCGGGTCCGCCACCCCGCCCCGTCCGCCGGCCGCCCCGCCTCCAGAGCGAGGTCGGCGGCCGCGCGGAGCGCCTCGATCCAGAGGACCTGGATGTCGATCGCGTGGTCGCGGCGGTCGGCGGAGTCCCAGATCGTCGTGTCCGGCGAATCGATCCCGTACCGCACGCGGGCGAGGTCGCCGGTGGCGACGCTGATCCGCTCGGCCTCGCCGCCGTTCCGGAGGAGGCCCGTCGCGGGGTCGGCGCGGGCGGTCCCCCAGTCGATGATCCGCCCCATCGCCTCGGCCCACCGGCCGGCGAGGGAGCGGTCGCCGGTGTGGCGGACGATCTGGTCGATCAGCGCCGGAAAGTAGAGCGAGGTGTCGGAGGTGCCGTACAGGAACACGGGCCCCGGCGAGATCTGCATCGGGAGCTCGCCCGGCGCGCCGCCGAGGAGCGGGAGCTCCGCCCGCGCCTGGAACCGGAGGACGGAGTCGATCGACCGGGCGGCCCAGTCGGAGTCGCCGAGCCAGACGACCGCCGGCAGCATCCACGCGAGGTCCCGGCACCAGATCGCGGAGTACCACGGGTAGCCGGCGACCAGACCGGTGAGTGAGTCGCCCGGCGCGACGTACAGCCGACGCAGCGCCGCGCGGGCGTTCGCGTAGGCTCGTTCGAGCTCGGGCGCCTCCGCAAAGCGGACGGTCGGCGTCCCCGCGAGCCACTCCGCCTCGTTCCGCTCCGCGGCGGCCAGGGGGAGTTCCGGGTCCGCGAGGAGCGCGGCCAGGTCGGACGTCGCACGGTCGAGCTCACGTTCGAGTCCCCCCACGATCGCGCAGCGGAGCTCGCAGCTCCCCCCCGCCGGCACGACGAGGTCGTGGTCGACGCCGATCTCGGAGATCGGCCCCGCGCGCCGCCCGCCGAGCCACGACGCGGCGTTCATCGTGAGCCGGGTCGGCTCGACGTCGCTGCGGTAGACCAGGCCGAAGCCGTGCTGGCGGACGGCGAGGCCGTCGGGTGCGATCGAGGCCCGGAACGAGACCGGACGGATCCCCTCGACCATCGTCGGCAACAGGTACGGGACGAACGTGCTCGTCACGACCACCGGCAACGGCGGCCCGGAGTCGAGCGACAGGACGAGGCGTCGCACGGCCCCAGCGGGCCGCTCCACGGGAGCGATCTCCTGCGAGATCGAAAGCCGCCCGAACCGATGCTCGCTGCGCCATCGGTCCCCCGCCGGGGCGCCGCCGCTCCGGCACGCCGAGAGCGTCGCCGTCGCCGTGCCGTCGAACAGGGAGAGGCGCCACGGCCCGGTGAGTCGGATCAGCTGGGCGTAGACCCCGCCCCACTCCTCGAGGGCGCCGCGGGTCTCGCGCAGGAGCTCCGCATCGCCGTTCCCATCCATCAGTACCGCCGAGGCGAGCGAGCGCAGCAACCGGGGCCGGACGGCGGCAGCGGGCGCCCCGGGTCCGGCGGTCATCGTCCGTCCACCCGATCCCGGAACTCGACCCAGACGGTCGGGGGGATCGCCGGGCAGTCGAGCTCCAGCCGGACCGATCCGGTCGGGCCGATCGCCTCGGCGGGAAGGTCGACCGCGAACGTCGTCGGCACCCCGATCAACAGCTCGAGCGGCTCCGATCGGCGGACGGTCGCGGCCGACCGCTCGGCCCCACCGGGGCCGGAGCGGAACCGGATGGCGTCCGCGACGACCGGCACCCCGTCCCACCGGATGCGCACCGCGGAGAACGCTCCCGTACGGAGCGGCGGATTGCTCAGGACGAAGGTGACGCCGCGCGGCGACCGGGCGAGCGACCCCGGCGCATACACCGACTGCTCGATCGTCTCGGCGACCCAGAGCAGCGCCTCGAGCGAGTGGGGCCCGAACTCGACCCCGAGCTCGACGCCTTGCCGGAGGGCCGAGAGCAGGCGACCGACGCGGAAGCCGCCCACGGCTCCCGAGACCGGCGGACCCGCTTATCGTGTTCTCGATCGGCGCGGTCGGGGCGGGCCCACGTCGGGAACGATGTCGGCGGAGCCGCCGGTCAGCCGGGCCGGTGCGGATGCCGATGGCCCGTCCGCCCGCCGGCGACGGACGGCGCGGAGATCACGGCGCCCCCGCCGAGGACCCCTTTGACGCCCCGAAGGTCCTCGGCGGCCGCGGCGACCTCGCGTCGCTTCCCCAACAGCACGACGACCTCCGCGCACGCCTCGCCCTCCAGGTGGACGTGGGTCGAAGAGCGCACGTGGTCGCCCCACCGGTGCTCGGCGGCGGTCAGCCGCGCCTGGACGTTCGGCGCGGTGTGCCGGTAGAGCAAGGTGACGGCGGCCAGCGCGTCGGCCTCCGGGTCGATCAGCTGTTCGGCGTTGAGCTGCCGCCGGATCAGGTCCCGAACGGCGTCGGACCGACTGCCGCTGTTCCGGGCGCGGGCCCATCGGTCGAGCAGCCCCAACAGCTCGGGCTCCAACGAAACGGCGGTTCGAACGACGCGGCGGCTCACTCGCGCTCCTCTCGCCGGCCCGACCGGGACGCGGCCCCGATCGGCCGTCGCCTCTTACCGCTTGTCCCGGGCCGCCGTCCTGGGACCTAGGCGAGCGCCTTCGTCAGCACCGTCACCGCGGCGCTGAGGTCGGCCTGGTGGAGCAGGAAGATCGTGTCGGTGTAGCACGACAGCGCCTCCACGATGTTGATCCCCTGCGTCGACAGCACCCCGGTGAGGAGGCGCAGCAGCCCCGGCGTCTCCTCGATGCTCTCCGGGCTCGTGACGGCGACCTCGACCAGCGACTTGCGGATGCGAACGACCTGGCTCTCGCGCAGCTGTCGCAGCAGCCGGGGGACCGAATCCTCGTCGACCAGGACGACCGTGCCCCGGGAGACCTGGATCACCCGACACAAGGAGTTCTCGTCGAGCAGCTCCTCGACGACGTCGCCCAGCCGCTGGAGCACGTCGGCCCCCTGCTCCACCGTGATCGCGGCGACCTTCGTCCGCGTCTCGATCCGGCTCTTCTTCAGCACCCGGCGCACGCCGGATTCCCGCGCCGCCTCTCCCCGGCCCCTCGGATAGCGCCGGACGGCGGCGATCACCGCGTCGGAGGGACGGAGCCCCAGCTCCTCGGCGACCCGGCGGGCGACGGCCGAGTGGTTCGCGATCCCGACGCGCAGCGCGTCGGCAAGGACCGGATGCGCGTCCAGGTGTTCGCGGACCCGATGCGCGACCGATTCGGAGCTGTCCGGCATGGTTGTCGCTTTTTGGACAAAACTGCCCGATGGTGTCGCAGGACGGCCACATCCTATAAATCGGCTCGCGCCGTCGCCCGTTCGTCTCCTCCGTACGCCCGATGGTCCGCGACAAAGTGGTGCTGGCGTACTCTGGGGGGCTCGACACGTCGGTCGCCATCCCGTGGTTGCGGGAGCAGAAAGGGCTCGACGTTGTCACCGTCACGGCGGACGTGGGCCAACCGGTCGACCTGGAGGCCGTCCGGAGGAAGGCGGAGCAATCCGGGGCGGTCGGCGCGTACGTCGCCGACGCGCGCCGGGAGTTCGCCGAGGAGTTCATCCTCCCCGCCCTGCGCGCGAACGCTCTCTACGAAGG
>JASHXM010000087.1 GCA_030043545.1 Thermoplasmata archaeon
CGCGGCCGAGATCGTCACGGCGCTCCAGGCGCTCGTCAGCCGCATCCGCGACCCGCTCGATCCGGTCGTGGTCAGCGTCGGGCAAATCCATGGCGGGACCCGTCACAACATCCTCCCGGATCAGGTCGTCCTCGAGGGGACGGTGCGGACGCTCCGCCCCGAGACCCGAGACCTGATGGAGCGGTCGTTGCGCCGACGGGTACGCGGCGTCGCGTCGAGCCTCGGCGCGGGCGTCACGATCTCGTACCTCCGTGGATACCCCGCACTGATCAATCCGCCCGAGGCGACGCGGACGGTCGTTCGGGCGCTCGCCACCGAGTTCGGCGCCGACCGGACCGTGGAGATGCCCCGGCCGTTGATGGGCGCCGAGGACTTCGCCCGGTACCTCGAACGGGTGCCGGGGACGTTCCTGCGCCTCGGCGTCGCGACCGACGGGACCCCCGCGAGCCTCCACAGCGCGACGTTCGCACCGGACGAGCGCGCGCTCGTCGTCGGCGCGGCCGCGCTGGCCGCCGCGGCGGCCGGGCTCCAGGAACGGACGCGATGAGCGCCCGGGACGTCCGGGCCGATTTCCCGGCGCTCCACCCGCGGCCCGACGGCGTCCCGCACTATCTCGACTCGGCGTGCATGTCGCTCGTCCCCCGGCCGGTGCTCGAGGCGATGGCCCGCTACTACGCCGAGTATCCCGGATGTGCCGGCCGGAGCCTCCACCGGTTCGCCGAGGAGGTCGGGACGCGGTACGAGGCGGCCCGCGAGCGGTTCGCCCGGTTCTTGGGACGGGCCGACCCCCGAGGGGTCGTCTTCCTGCGCAACGCGACCGAGGCGATCAACCTGGTCGGCCAAGGGCTGCCGTGGACGCGGGGCGACCGGGTCCTCATCTCCGACCAGGAGCACAACTCAAACCTCGTCGTCTGGCACCGGCTCGCGGAGGAGCGCGGGATCCGACTCGAGGTCGTTCCGCTCGCCGACGACGGGAGCTTTCCGTCCGAGGAGTACGAGCGTCGGCTCGCGCGCGGGGTCCGGCTGGTGAGCCTGTTCCACACCTCGAACGTCGACGGGCGAACGCTCCCGGTCCGCGAGATCGTGGAGCGCGCGCACGACCGGGGGGCGCTCGTGCTTCTGGACGGATGCCAGGCGGCGCCGCACCGGCGCGTGGAGGCCGACCGGCTCGACGTCGACTTCTACGCGGTGTCGGCGCACAAGATGCTCGGGCCGACGGGGACCGGGCTGCTCGCCGCCGCTCCCGGACCGCTCGCGACCTTGCGCCCGCTCGTGGTCGGAGGGGAGACCGTCGAGTGGACGACGGTCGACGGCTACGCCCTCCGGCCCCCCCCGTACCGATTCGAGGCCGGGCTCCAGAACTACGCTGGCGTGATCGGCGCTGCGGCCGGGCTCGATTACCTGGACCGGGTCGGGCTCGAGACCATCGAGGCGACGCAGCGGGCGGCGAACGAACGGGTGACCCGCGAACTCGCGGACGAGCCGCGGGTGCACCTCCTCGGTCCGAGCTCGCCGGCGGACCGGTCGAGCATCTTCGCCTTCGCGCTCGACGGCGTGGACTCCAACGACGCCGCGGTGTTCCTCGACGAGGGACATGAGGTCCTCGTCCGCTCCGGGCGTCATTGCGCGCACTCGTTCTACGAGCGGCGCAGGCTGGCGGGGAACGTCCGCGCGTCGTTCTACCTGTACACCGACACCGCCGATGCGGCGGCGCTGATCCGGGGCGTGCGCGAGCTGCTCGAGCGCGTGCCGGCCACTACCGATACATCGGCGGCGACGCGGGGACGGGCGACTCGGGGCGGCTCCGCTCGGCCCGCCGCTGGATCGACAAGAGCTGCTGCTCGATCCGCTCCGCCTCGGCGTACAGCGGCACGGCGTCGAGCGGGGTCCGCAGCAGGATCCGGTTGATCGTCTCGATCACCTTCGCCGCGGCGCGCGCGTCCGGGTAGTCCGACTGCGCCTCGGCGAGGAACGTGAGGACGTCGAAGCCGCGGCGGCGGCCCTCGTTGAGCAGGACGCCGGCGATCCCGGTGATCACCCCTTCGACGAACGGGATCGTGTTCGGCTCGATGTACAGCTCGCGCGCCTTCGTCGTGCTCGCGATCCCGTAGACCTTCACGTCGTTGAGGCGCGGGGAGCGCGACCCGCGCGGGCGGGACTCCGCTTCCACGACCAGCCCCTCCGGCGAGACGAGGAGCGAGCACCGCTGCTCCTGGACCCAGTCCAGGATCGTGGTGGCGAGCGGGTGGATGATCGCCGGCGCCGGGTGGAACTCGGAGACGAACGCGACCAGCTTGTCGGCGCCGCGGCCGGCCCGGTCGGCCGGCGGGCGCCCCGCGTAGATCCGGACCGGGTGCTGCGGAGTGCCGTTCCGGACGAGCGAGACCGTCGGGAAGGCGGGGGACTCGACGATCCCGATCTGCTCCATCTTGAGCGTGTCGATGAGGTAGTTCGCGACGATCGAGCTCACGAGGCCCACCGACGGGAAGCCGTCGATGACGATCGCGCCCTCGACGTCGACGCGCTTCACCTCGTAGATCCGGACGTCGTCCGGGGCGATCCGCTGGGTCACAGCGACCTCTCGACGATCTGGCCCAGCTCCTTCGAGACGAGGTTCACCAGGTTCCGGGTCAGCTCCTTGCGGATCTCGGGCGGGAGCGCCGACAGCCCGAGCCGGGCCGTCGACGTGCCGATCCGGAGGATCGCCGCGTACTCGCTCGCCCGGGCGGCGAGCAGGTCGCGGACCGCGGCGCGCAGGTCCTCGCCGAGCTGGGGGTCGTCGTGGAGCGTCTTCTCGAGGTGCCGTCGGATCTCGTCCTTGACGAGGTCCCGGGTCGCCTCGCGGACGAGCTCCTCGGGACGGAGCAGGTCGCGGGTGCTGCGGAGGAGGACGTCGATCGGCTCGCCGGCCGAATCGTCATCGCCCATCGGGCGCGCCAGCGGCGGGAGCGCCATAAGGGTTTGGTTGAACGTCCTCCCGGGAGGGGTCGGCCGACCGCGCGGGACCGCTCGCCGCCCCCCGGGGCCGGCCGTTCGTGGGAAGGGTTTATCGTGCCCCGCTCCTCGGCGGCGACGGTGGGCCGGTAGATCAGCGGAAGATCGCTACCTTGGCAAGGTAGAGGTCGCGAGTTCAAACGGACGCGGAGGGACTCTCCCGGCCGGAAACTCTCGCCCGGTCCACTCGGTGCGGGCCGCGGGCAGTCGTCAGATGTCGACCGCAGGGACCGACAGGAACCCAGCCGATTTATAGCGGGGCCGGCTCGACTTCGTCCGTGGAGGCCGAGATCCGGGAGAAGATCGCGGGCGAGGTCGTCCTCTCCCCGCACCCGGGCCGGACGCTCCGGAAGTGGCGCGAGGATTTCGGAGTCTCGCAGCGGGACCTCGCCAAACACCTCGCGACCGTCCCGTCGGTGATCAGCGACTACGAGTCCGAGCGGCGCATGAACCCGGGGGCCGGGTTCATCCGCCGCTATGTGGGAGGCCTCGTCGAGCTCGACGCCGAGCACGGCGGCCGCGTCGGCCAGCGGCTCGGGCTCCGTCCGCACTCGGACGGGATCCTCGGCATGCGCGAGTTCGCGGTCGCGATCCCGCTCAAGAGCCTCGCCGATACGCTCGGGGCCCGCGCGGTGAGCCACGTCGACCTGCACCGCGACGTCCACGGCTTCACCGTCCTCGACGCCCCCCGCGCGATCCTGTCGATCGACGCCTCTCATTTCGTCGAGGTGTACGGCTGGTCGACGCAACGGGCGCTGATCTTCTCCAACGTCAAGTACGGACGCTCCCCGATGGTCGCGATCCGGGCCCATCCGCTCAAGCCGGCCGCGGTGATCTTCGCGAATCCCGGGCGGGTCGACCCGCTCGCGATCCGGCTCTCCGAGGTCGAGAACCTCCCGCTCCTGACCACCGCCCTCAACGCACCGGCGGTGCTCGAGAAGCTCGAGGAGTTGTAACGGGAGGAAGCACGTGAAAGCAGGGATCGTCAGCTACGGAGCGTACGTACCGAGGTACCGAATCACGCCGTCCGAGATCGGACGGGTCTGGGGGTCCGACGGCGCGAGCACCGGCGAGTCGCTCAACGTCCGGAGGAAGAGCGTCCCGGCGCCCGACGAGGACACGATCACGATCTCGACCGAGGCGCTGCGCACCGCGCTCGTCCGCGGGGCGATCGACCCGCAGCAGATCGGCGCGCTGTACGTCGGCTCGGAGTCGCACCCGTACGCCGTCAAGCCGACCGCGACCGTCGTGGCGCAGGCGGTCGGAGCGACGCCGAACCTGACCGCCGCCGACTTCGAGTTCGCCTGCAAGGCCGGGACCGCGGCGATCCAGACGTGCCTCGGCCTCGTCGGGGCGGAGATGATCCGCTACGGTGTCGCGATCGGCACCGACACGTCGCAGGGCGCCCCCGGCGACGCGCTCGAGTACTCCGCGAGCGCCGGCGGGGCGGCGTTCGTCCTCGGCCGCGAGCGGGTGATCTGCCGCGTGATGGGGACCCTCTCGTACACGACCGACACCCCCGACTTCTGGCGGCGCGAGGGGCAGCGGTACCCGAGCCACAGCGGCCGGTTCACCGGCGAACCCGCGTACTTCCGCCACGTCACCGAGTGCGCGCGACGGATGATGGAGACCGCCGGCACGACGCCCGCGTCGTACCGGTACGTCGTCTTCCACCAGCCGAACGGGAAGTTCCCGCAGCGGGTCGGCAAGCAGCTCGGCTTCTCGGACGACCAGATGCGCTACGGGCTCGTGACGCCGCAGATCGGCAACACCTACTCCGGCGCCGCGCTGATCGGCCTCGCGAACGTCCTCGACCACGCGGTCCCCGGCGAGCGGATCCTCGTCGTCGGCTACGGGTCGGGCGCCGGCTCGGACGCCTTCGACCTCGAGACGACCGACGAGCTCGCGTCGTACGATCGCTCGTTCGGGCGGCCCGTCCAGTGGTACCTCGACAACGGGCTCGAGATCCCGTACGCGGTCTACGCGAAGTTCCGCGGCAAGATCCACATGGGGGAGGCGTAGCCCGTGCGCGACGTCGCCGTCCTGGGCGTCGGCCAGACGAAATTCGGCGAACTGTGGGACCGGTCGTTCCGAGAGATCGGGATCGAGGCCGGCCTCCAGTCGCTCGTCGACGCCAAGCTCTCCTCGGGGGACCTGGGCGCGCTGTTCCTCGGCAACATGGCGAGCGGCTCGCTCCTCGAGCAGGAGCACATCGCCCCGCTGATCCTCGACTACGCCGGGCTCGCCGGCCGCCACCTGCCCGCCGTGCGCTCCGAAGGGGGCGGCGCCTCCGGAGCGCTCGCGCTCCACCAGGGGTACCTCGCCGTCGCGAGCGGCCTCTACGACTACGTCGTCGTCGGCGGCGCCGAGAAGCTCACCGACGTGCCGGATTCGACCGCCGGCCAGATCACG
>JASHXM010000088.1 GCA_030043545.1 Thermoplasmata archaeon
GGACGCCCTGCGGGCGGCCGAGGTCGCGACGGTCGGCCCGGACCGCGCGACGGCGCGCGTCGAGTCGTCAAAGATCTACTGCCGCGAGCTGCTCGCGCGTCGGGGCGTCGGCGGGCAGCCGAAGTTCGTCGCCCCGGCGTCGCTCGACGACGTCGACCGGGCAGCGGCGACGTTCGGGGCGCCGTTCGTCGTGAAACCGGACGGCCTCACCGGAGGCAAAGGCGTCTGGGTCCAGGGCGCCGACTTCGCGGACGCGAAGGAAGGCGTGGTCTACGCGAAGTCGATCCTGCTCCAGGGCGGTCGCGTCGTCCTCGAGGAGAAGCTCGACGGCGAGGAGTTCAGCCTGATGGCGTTCGTCACCGACTCGGGGATCTACCCGATGCCGCTCGTCCAGGATTTCAAGCGGGCGCTCGAGGGCGACGCGGGTGGGAACACCGGGGGGATGGGCTCGTACTCCCAGCGGGATCACCTCCTGCCGTTCGTCTCCGCCGCCGCGCGCGACGCGGCGCTCGAGATCCTCACGGCCTCCGTCGCGGCGTTCCGCGCCGAAGGCCTCCCGTACCGGGGGATCCTCTACGGGGGGTTCCTCCTCGGGGCGACGGGGGTCCGCCTGCTCGAGTTCAACGTCCGGTTCGGCGACCCCGAGTCGCTCAACGTCCTGACGCTCTACGAGGAGGGGAACTTCTCGGAGCTGCTCCACGGCGTCGCGAGCGGCCGAGTCGACCCGACGCTGCTCCAGTTCCGCCGGCGCGCCACGGTCGTCAAGTACCTCGTCCCGCCGGGGTACGGCCGCGCGGCGAAATCGGGCGGCACCCTCGAGCTCGACGAAGAGGCGATCCGCGCCGACGGAGTACAGGTCTACTTCGGCGCCGTCCAGGCGGTCGGCGGCGGCGCGGTCCGCCTCGAGAGCTCGCGCGGCGTCGCGCTCGTCGGCGAGGCGAGCGCGGTGTTCGAGGCCGGGACGCGGGTCGAGGCGGCGCTGAAGCACGTCCGCGGCGACTACTACGTCCGCCACGACATCGGCACGAAGGACGACCTCGCGCGGCGCACCGAGCACGTCCGGCGCCTCCTCGTCCCCGGGGCGAAGCCGTCGCCGCTGCCGCTCAGCGTCGCGGCCCCGGACGCGCCGCCGTCGAGCTCGGCGCCGGCCTGGCAGCGGGTCGAGTGACCCGGGCGCCGGCGAAGCGGTAAAGAGGCCGGCCCGGGTCGATTCGCCGATGTTCTGCCCGAACTGCAAGCGCCTCCTGCGGCCCGACCGGGCCGCCGGGGTCTGGCGGTGCGCGGCGTGCGGCACGACGGTGCCGCTCGGCCGCGGCACCGAGGTCGGCCGCTCCGACCCGCAGGGCCGGTCGGTGGCGGTCGTCGAGGGGAAGGTGCCGACCCTCCCGAAGGCCGCCGAGCAGTGCCCGAAGTGCGGCAACGGCGAAGCGTACTGGGTGCTCCGTCAGACCCGGGGGGCCGACGAGCCCGAGACCCGGATCTTCGAGTGCACGAAGTGCGGGCACAAGTGGCGGGAGTACCAGTGAGCGCCGGGTTCGACCCGGTCGCGCGCGCGTTCGCGCCGGAGTCCGTCGGCCGTTCGGTCCGGGTGCGCGGCTGGGTGCTCCGCTCGCGCTCGTCGGGCGGGATCCTGTTCTTCGTGCTCCGGGACCGCTCCGGGTCGGTCCAGGTGACCGGCCGCCGGGACGTCCTGGGCGACGCGACGTTCGACGCGGTCGAGCACACGCAGGTCGAGGGATCGCTCGAGGTCGACGGGACGGTCGCGGTCGACGCGCGCGCGCCGGGGGGCCGGGAGATCCGGGCGACCGGCGTCCGCGTCGTCGACGCCGGCGCCCCGTTCCCGATCTTCGCCGAGCAGACCGAGGAGTTCCGGCTCGACAAGCGCCACCTCGTGATCCGATCCCAGGAGCTCGTCGCGACGTTCCGGGTGAAGGCGGAGCTGCTGCGCGCCTGCCGGGAGTTCCTGGACCGGGAGCAGGTCCTGGAGACGACGCCCCCGATCCTCTCGGGGAACGCCGCCGAAGGCGGAGCGGAGGCGTTCCAGATCGACTACTTCGGCCGCCCCGGCTACCTGTCGCAGAGCGCGCAGCTGTACCTGGAGGCGCTCCTGTTCCCCCACGAGCGGGTCTACGCGCTCACGCCGTCGTTCCGCGCGGAGAAGTCGCGCACCCCGCGGCACCTCACCGAGTACCTCCACCTCGAGGTCGAGCTCGCCTGGTGCGACTTCGACGGGCTCCTCGACTTCATCGAGCGGATGATCGAGCAGGTGCTCCACGCCGTCGCCGAGCGGTGTCCACGCGAGCTCGAGCAGCTCGGGCGTCCGCCCGCGGAGCTCACCGCGATCCGGGCCCCGTTCCCCCGCCTCCCGTACGCGGAGGCGATCGACCGGCTCCGGGCGCAGGGGTTGCCCGTGGAGTTCGGGAGCGACCTCGGGACCGCCGAGGAGCGCGCGCTGACGCTCGAGTCGACCGTGCCGATCTTCGTCACCCGCTTCCCCGAGGCGGTGAAGGCGTTCTACATGCTGCGGACGCCGTCGGACCCGCGGACGGTGGAAGCGGCCGATCTCCTCGCGCCCGAAGGGTACCACGAGCTCGTCGGAGCGTCGTGCCGCGAGACCGACGTGGCGCGGCTCACGGAGCGGATCCGGGCGAGCGGCGCGGACGTGCGCGACTACGAGTGGTACCTCGACCTCCGGCGCCACGGCAGCGTCCCGCACGCCGGCTTCGGCCTCGGGATCGAGCGGCTGCTGAGGTGGGTCCT
>JASHXM010000089.1 GCA_030043545.1 Thermoplasmata archaeon
CGCAGACGGTCCTCGCGAACGTGTTCGCGGGACTGCTCCTGGTCGTCGCCGACCCGTTCCACCCGGGCGATCGCGTCGCGTTCGTGTCGTCCGCGTACTCCGTGCTCGGCTCGACGTACCCCCACGAGACGCTCGACACCGGCTACGCGGGGACGATCGTCGACATCGGGCTGGTCTACACCATCCTCGCGCTCGAACGCGGGGGGACGGCGAAGCTGCCGAACAGCGTGGTGCTCACCGCGCTCGTCCTCGAACCTCGTGCGCCGGTGCAGCATCGGGTCCGTCTCACCCTGCCGCTCTCCGTGCCGGTCGCGAGCATCGAGGCGGCCGTCCGCGGCGCCGGGCCCGCGCTCCCCACGCCCCCGGCCGGGCTGGCCGACCCGCACGTCGAGGTCGCGGACGTCTCGGCGACGAGCTGGGACGCCGTCGTCGTCCTCTGGAGCGGCGAGACGAACCCGGGCCCCGTCCGGGACCAGGTGCTCCGGGCGGTGCTCGCCCGCCTCCCCTCCGCCGGAGGCGGCGCCCCTCGCCCGACGGCTTAAATCCCCGGTCGACTGCGCCCCCACCGGAGCGGGTCGATGGGCCGGCGCGTGACCCTGATCCCGGGCGACGGGATCGGTCCCGAGGTCACCGCGGCCGCGCGACAGGTCGCCGAGGCGACGGGGGTCGCGCTCGAGTGGGAGACGGTCGACGCCGGCGAGCCGGCGATCAAGGCCCACGGGACGCCGCTCCCGGACGCGGTGCTCGACTCGATCCGACGGAACCGGATCGCCCTCAAAGGGCCGATCACGACCCCGATCGGGAGCGGGTTCCGCTCGGTGAACGTGGCGCTCCGCCAGCAGCTCGACCTGTTCGCGTCCGTTCGACCGGCGCGTGCGATCGCCGGGGAGGGGACCCGATTCCCCGAGACCGACCTGATCGTCGTCCGGGAGGCGACCGAAGGGCTCTACGCCGGGGTCGAGCACTGGATCGATCGGGAGCACTCGGCCGCGGAGACGGTGAACGTGATCACCCGGAAGGCGTCGGACCGGATCGTCCGGTTCGCCTTCGAGCTCGCCCGCCGGGAGCGGCGCAAGCGGGTGACCGCCGTCCACAAGGCGAACATCATGAAGACGACCGGCGCGCTGTTCCAGACGGCGTTCCGGGAGATGGCGACGAAGTACCCGGATATCGCCTCCGACGAGCGGCTGATCGACAACATGTGCATGCAGCTCGTCAAGAAGCCCGAAGAGTACGACGTCATCGTCACGACGAACCTCTTCGGCGACATCCTCTCCGACCTCTGCGCCGGTCTCGCCGGCGGGCTCGGGGTCGCGCCGGGGGCGCTGTACGGCGACTCGCTCGCCGTCTTCGAGCCGGTCCACGGTTCGGCGCCGAAGTACGCCGGTCAGGACCGCGCCGATCCGGTCGCGGAGATCCTGTGCGTCGAGCTGCTGTTCCGCCACCTCGGCGAGCGGGAGGCGGCCGACCGCGTCTTCCGGGCCGTCTGGGAGACGATCGCCGAGAAGAAGGTCGTCACCTACGACCTCGCCCTCCCCGCGTACACGCGGCGGCCGGTCTCCGCCTCGAGCTGTTCCGCGATGGCGAAGGAGATCGCCCGGAAGGTCCCCGAGGTCGACCTCGACGCCCCGCTCCCCCGCCCGGCGCCCGATCCCCGATCCGCGGGGATCGACCCGCAGCTCGAAGCGTGAGCCGACGTTAGTCGCCGACGACCTTCACGATCACGCGCTTCGGCCGCCGGCCGTCGAACTCCGCGTAGAACACCGACTCCCACGGGCCGAGGTCGAGCTCGCCCGCCGTCACCGGGAGGACGACCTGGTGACCGAGGAGCAGGTGCTTGAGGTGGGCATCGCCGTTCGACTCCCCGGTCCGGTGGTGGGCGTAGTCGCCCGGCGGCGCCAACCGGTCGGCCCACCGGGCGATGTCCTCGAGCAGCCCGGATTCATTGTCGTTCACGTACACGGAGGCGGTGATGTGCATCGACGAGACGAGCGCGAGGCCGTCGCGCACGCCGCTCGCGCGGACGATCGCTCGGACCCGGTCGGTCAGGTTCACGAACTCCCGCGGGCGTTCGGTCTCGATCGTCAGGTACTCCGTCCGCGTCGTCATCTCCGCGAGCGGCGCACCCTCAGGTTTAACCTCTCCCGCGGCGACTCGTCGTCGGATGGACCGCGCCGCCCCACGGCAGGTTCGGCTCGTGCGGACGCCGACGCCCGCCCCGAGCCCGCCGTCGCCCGGTCCGGCCGACCCGGGTCGCGCCGTCGTGGATCGGCGCCCGAATCGGGCCGGCACGCAACGGGTCCGTCGTCTGGCGATCGGCTTCGCCGTCGCGGTCGCCGTCGTCTACGGGACACTGGCGGCCGTCGCCCGGACCGCCCCGTCCGGGGGGACCGTCGGCGGCACGTACGACCTGGATCTCCTGGGCGCGATCGCGCTGGCCGTCGGCGTCGCCGGCGCGGTCGTCACGCTCTTCTCGGCCCCGATCGCCGTCGAGCGCGACGCCACCACCGTCGTGGCGGTCGGGCCGTTCGGGACTCGGCGGGCGTTCCGCCTCGGGCCCAAGTTCGCCGCGCGGGTGGTGCGCCGCTACGCCGGGGGCCTGCTCTCCGACGGGGCGGTCGAGTCGGTGGAACTGACCGACGGGCGCCGCCGCCGCACGTACCTGCTGGAAGCCGGGATCCTCGAACCTCCGCCCCCGTAACGGGGCGCGGTCACTCGAGGAGGTCCTCGAGCTCCCCGGCGACGAGCGTCAGGAGCTGATCGAGGGAGCGGTTCTTGAGCTCGGTGATGTGACCGGAGTCGGTCTCCATCCGGGCCATGAACTCGTCCCCGTCGCGGACGAACGCGAGGGACAGCACATGGCGGCGGCCCCCGGGCAGCGGAACCTCGAGCTCGGCCTCGGACGCCGCGCCGGACGGGGCGGAGGCGGGTTTGGACTTCAGTGGGGGCCGGGAGGTCGCCTTGGGAGGGGCCGGCTTCGGTTTCGGCTTCGCGGCCGGCTTCGCCGGAGGCCGTTTCGCCGCCGGAGGGGCTCGGGCCGGACGCGCCGCCGGTCGGGGTCGGGCCTTGGCGCGCTTCGAGGGCATCCGGGGGTGCCTCGTTTCGGCCGCACCAAGCTCCCCTATTTATGCGTATGGCCGGGACGAGTTCGCCCCCGGCGCTGTCGGCGGTGGGAGCGCATCGATTTACGCCCCGGACCCGCTCGCCGGTTCCGGTGGGGCTCGACCCGGACGCCCAGCAGCCGACGGAGCGGACCCGACCCCCGCTCCGTCCCGAGATCCTGCTCTGGCTCGTCGGACTCGCCGCGCTGCTGGTCGCGATCGCGCTCGAACCGTACCTCTCCTACTCGGTGCTCGGCTCCGACACGGGAGAGTACTTCCGGCTCACGACCGACCTCGTGACGACGGGCCACCTCCCGTACGGCGCGGCGTACGCCGGTTGGGGGAGCGCGTACCCGGACTTCCCCGGCCTGTTCGTCCTCGCGGGGGGCTCCGCCGGAGCGCTCCACCTCGACCCGCTCACCGCCCTCACGGTCGTCGTGCCGGTCGTCGCCGTCCTCTCCGTGTTCCCGCTGTTCCTCCTGTTCCGCCGGCTCTACCCCCATGACCCGGTAGCGCTGCTGGGCGCCGGGCTCTCCTCGGTCGCGATGCCCCGCCTCTTCTCGATCGCCCACCCGGCGCCGCTCGCGCTCGGCGACCTGCTCTGCCTCGCCGCGCTGTGGATGCTCGTGGAGAGCCGCCAGGACGCCCGGTGGTTCGTCCCGCTCGGGCTCACGTCGGCGGCGTTGATCCCGACGCACCACCTCTCGTCGTACTTCTTCGCGGTCGGGGCGCTCGGAGGGATCTTCTTCCTCGAGATGTGGCGGCCCGGGCTCTGGAGTCGTCGGTTCCCGACGCGCGAG
>JASHXM010000090.1 GCA_030043545.1 Thermoplasmata archaeon
GGCGAGCTCGGTCGGGGTGAGCCCTCCGTGGCCGCCCTTCAGCACGCGCAGATGCTCCGCCCGGCCGCCCGGCGGGACCGACGTGAGCCCGTACGGCTCGGGGACGAGCGCGATCCAGTCGCCGAGCCGTGCGCGGAGCTCCGGGTGGTACGGCGGCGGACCGAACCAGCCGGCGTCGATCGCATCGGGGACGCTCACGATCTGGCTGCCGATCGGCAGGAACCGGTCGAGCGCCGCCCGAAGCTCGGTCTCCCGACCGGGTGCCGCGGCGAAGTACCCCGCCCGGCGATCGCCCGCGAGCGGCCGGCCCATCGCCGCGAGGAGCTCGGGATCGAGATCGACCCGGAGCTGGCGCGACGACTCGAGGGGGACCTGCCCGTGGTCCGCCGTGACGACGATCGTCGTCGCGCGGGCGGTCGACGCGTCGACCTGACGGGCGACGTACCCGATCAGGTGCGCCAGCCGTTCCGCCTCGAAGGCGAAGAGCCGATCCGACGGCCCCTGCACGTGGTGGACGGTGTCGAGCTCATCCCAGTACGTGTAGACGAGCTGGGGCGGGCGGGCGCGGCCGACGAGCTCGCCGAGCAGGTGGGCGAAGTCGGAGGCCGTCGTGTACGGGACGTACTCTGCCCCGTCGTACAACGTCCGGGTCAGCCCGCTCCCTTCGAACCGGTCACGCGACAGCGCGACCCCGCCGGCCCCGCGACGGAAGATCGACGGGGTCCCCGACAGGAGCTCGGGTCGCCAATCCGGACCGACCAGCGTCTCCGGCGTGCGCACCCCGACCGGGGTCATCCGGAGCAGGTCCGCGACGACGCCGAATCGCGGGAGGAACTGGCGATAGCCGACGACGCCGCTCTGGGACGGCGGGGTTCCGCTCGAGAGCGCGACCAGCGCTGGCGTCGTCGTCGACGGGAAGACCGTCGAGATCGGACGCGCGTAGCGTCCCCACGCGGCGGCGGGACCCGTCGGGGCCGAACGTCGCCACCGGTCGAACGCGTGCCAACCGAATCCGTCGACCAGGAGGACGACGACCGGACCTTCCGGCGCCCGTCCCCCGAACGGGTCGAGGTCGGCGGACAACGGCGGTGCGAGGGGGACGGGTCCGTCGGGCGAGGCGCCGCAGGCCCGAGCGACCGTCGACGCGAGGTTCGGCAGCGAACGGCCGTCGTACCGCGGCAGCGCGAGGCCGGTCGCCGGATCCGTCCGGAACGGGCCCTCACCCGCCCGCAACGCCCCCGCGGCGGAGTCGCCCACAATGTCCTCCGGCGGCGGGAGCCGCCCCGCGTATTAATCTCGGGGCCGGCCGGCGGCGAAGTCGTCGAGCGACGCCTGCCGCAGCTCCCGCTCGGTGAGCCGTTCGGCCCGGACCGAGACGGTGCGGACCCCCCGGCCTTTCCCTTGTCGTTCGACCTCCCACAGCTCCCGGGCGAGCCGGACCGCCCGCTCGGTGAGCGGCTCGGGTCCCTCGACCCCGGCCGACAGCTGACGGACGCGCTGGCTCCGCGCGAAGTCGGACCAGCGGAACGCTACGCCCGCCGCCCCGTACCGCACCCCCTCCTGGGCGAGCGACTCCGCGAGCTGCGTCGCGAGCGCGCGGACCGTCTCCTCGAGCGTCTCCCAGCGGCCGACGTCGGTCGCGTACGTGTGGTCGGTCGACCGGGACCGCGGACCGGCGGTCTCCCGGGCCGATTCGCGCGGCGCGCCGCGGGCGAGCGCGATCAGCTCGTCGCCGAACCCGCCGAGCCAGCGCCGCACGTCGGACGGGCGGAGGGGAGCGAAGTCGCCGATCCGCTCGAGGCCGTGCGCCTTCAGGCGCGCCTCCGTCTTCGGCCCCACGCCCGGGACGGCCCGGACGGGCAGGGGGGCGACGAACGCCGCGACCTCCTCGGGTCGGACGACGACGATCCCGCCGGGCTTCGCGCGGTCAGTGGCGATCTTCGCGACGAGCCGGGTCGTGGCGACGCCGATCGATGCGGGGAGACGCAGCCGTTCGCGGAGGTCGCGCTGGATCCGTTCGGCGGCGGCCCGCGCCGCGGGGGCGTCGGCGACGTCGAGCCCGACCGCGGCCTCGTCGATGCTCATCGGAGCGACGTCCGCCGCGTGTTCGGCGAGGAGCGTGCGCACCTCGCGGCTCAGCCGCTCGTACTTCGGGAAGTCGGGGGGGATCCAGACGGCGTCCGGGCAGAGCGACGCCGCCGCCCGGACGGGCAGCGCGCTGCGGACCCCGAACGCCCGCGCCTCGTAGCTGGCGGAAAGCACGACCCCGCGCGTCGGGCCGTCCCCGGGCGGCGGCCCGACGATCACCGGTCGCCCGACGAGCTCCGGACGATCCCGCAGCTCGCACGAGACGTAGTACGCGTCGAGATCGACGTACGCGACCCAGCGCACCGGGGCCGCGGCGTCCGCCGCGTCGGCCCCGGGGTCCCGGTCGAGGGGGAGGAGCGGTTCCCGCATCGGTGCTCGGCCGGCGCGTCGGCCGTCGGGGCGTCGGCCCAGCGGGGCGCTACGCCCCGCCGAAGTCGACCGCTTTCGCGTCGACGACGAGACCGCTCGGCCCGATGACGTACGGCTGGACGGTGCGGACGTGCGCGGTCCGCCGCATCTTCAGGATCCGGACGGCGAGCCCGACCCGATGGCCGTCGTTCCCGCGCGCGTAGCCGAGGACGACGACCCCGTCGGCGACGTACTCGGATAGCCCGTCGCGGCTCACCTCGGGGTGACGCGGGTCGGCTTCGGCGGTGAGGACGGTCGTCGCCCCCGCGTCGCGGCACGCCCCGGCGAGCGCGAACAGGGTCGCGCGTCGGCTCGGCTCGTCGTCGCTCAGCATGTTGAGCAGCGACACCGAGTCGACGACGATCCGCCGGGCCCCGAGCCGTTTGAGCTCCTGGGCGAGCTCGCCCT
>JASHXM010000091.1 GCA_030043545.1 Thermoplasmata archaeon
CACCTACGATACGCCGAAGCACCCGTGGGAGGCGACGCGGATGGACGAGGAGCGGAAGCTCCTCGAGCGGTTCGGCCTCAAGAACAAGCGGGAGCTGTGGAAGGCGCAGTCGGTCCTTCGAGGGTTCCGGCGTCAGGCGCGCGACCTGCAGGCCCGATTGCGGGCCGGTGAGGAGCAGGCGAAGAAGGAGACCGAACGGCTGCTCGGCCGGCTCGTCCGGCTGGGCCTTCTCGCCCCGGGGGCACCGACCCTGGACGACGTGCTGGCGCTCACGACCGAGGACCTCCTCAAGCGGCGCCTCGAGTGGATCGTCTTCTCGCGGGGGCTCGCCCCGACCGCGTACGGCGCCCGCCAGTGGATCGTGCACGGACACTTCTCGATCGGCGACCACCGCGTCACCCGACCGGGGTACCTGGTGCCGCCCGCCGACGAGAACCGACTCGGCTACGCGCCGACGAGCCCGCTGGCGGCGGACGACCACGCGATGCGGATCGCGCTGCGCGAACGGCTCGAGCACCGCGCGGCGCCGGCCGAAGCCGCGCCGGCCGCGCCCGTGGGGGAGTAGACGATGGCTCGGATCGGCATCGCGCACATCTTCGCGAGCTACAACAATATCCACATCACCGTCACCGACATCACCGGCGCCGAGACCCTCGCGAAAGCGACCGGTGGGATGGTCGTGAAGGCCGCGCGCGACGAGTCGAGCCCGTACGCCGCGATGAAGGCGGCCGACCAGGTCGCCGCGGCGATCAAGGAGAAGGGGTACGACACGCTCCACGTCCGCGTCCGTGCGCCCGGCGGCAACCGTTCGCGGTCGCCCGGTCCCGGGGCCCAGGCCGCGATCCGGGCCCTCGCCCGGGCCGGGGTGAAGATCCAGCGGATCGAGGACGTCACGCCCGTCCCGCACGACGGCACGAAGCCGAAGGGCGGGCGACGCGGCCGGAGGGTGTAGCGCCGTGCCCGTCGCGATCTCCGAGCTCAAGCCGCGCAGCGTTCGGCTCGAGCTGTCGGGCACGACCACCTCCCAGGTGAACGCCGTTCGGCGGGCGTTGCTCGCCGATGTGCCGAAGCTGGCGATCGAGGACGTCGAGTTCCACTTGGGTCCGATCCGGGACGAGGCGACCGGCAAGGACTACGACTCCTCGACGAGCATGTTCGACGAGGGGGTCGCGCTCCGCTTGGGGCTCCTGCCGATCCCGAGCGATCCGGGCCAGTTCCGGCGCCGCTCCGAGTGCACCTGCGGCGGCGCGGGGTGCCCGCACTGCCAGGTGATGTTCTCGATCGACAAGAAGGGCCCCTGCACCGTCTACGCCCGGAACGTGACGCCGCTCGGCGACGCGGCGCTCGCGATCCTCGAGCCGGACATCCCGATCGTCCGGCTGGGGGCCCGCCAGGCGCTGCTCGCCTACGCGACCGCGGTCGTCGGCAGCGCGCGCGACCACGCGAAGTGGCAGGTCGCCCAGGGCGTCGGGATCTCCCCGCGACCGCACGTGAAGATCGCCAAGAAGGAAGGGTGCTCCGACGCGTGCCTCAAGCGGACCGCGGCGTCGTGCCCGGTCGACATCCTCGCTTTCGAAGGCGGCAAGCTCACGGTGACCGAGGAGGAGAAGTGCATCCTCTGCGGCGCGTGCGAGGAGACGTGCGAGCACGGCTCGATCCGCGTCACCCCGGACACCGAGAAGTTCTTCCTCAAGTTCGAGACCGACGGGTCGCTGAGCGCCCGGGAGGCGCTCCGCTACGCGCTCAAGGACCTCAAGCGTCGGTTCGAGGAGCTCCGCGAGGCGCTCCAGGCGATCCCGTAGGCGCCCCCGGTCGACTCCAGTCGTAGCGCAGGATCGCGCCGATCGCTCCCAGCGCGGCGAGTCGTTTTCCCGCCTCCCCGTCGCCCCGGACGACGAAGATCCGGGCGCTCCCGACCCGGGCCCGATCCAGGATCGGGGCGATGGACCGGTCCGGCAGCAGTTCCTCCGCGACGAGCACGGTCTCGGCCGCTCCCGCGTCGACCGCCGCGGCCACCTCGTCGCGGCCGACCGCCGCCCGTCGGCCACCGGCTAAGGCGCGGACGAGCCGCTCGACGCTCTCCGCCTCCTCGGCCGCGACGCTGCCGCGAAGCGCTTCGCTCGCCTTGCCGGATTTGAGGAGCTCGTCGACGCCCACCCGGCCCGACTCGGACGTCGGGTAGAGCCGGGCCCGCCGGCCCACCTCGGGTGCGCGCTCGATCAGGTGGCGGACGAGCTGCTCCTTCAAGAATCCCGGCCCGACGATCAGCACCGCCTGCGCCGACGCCCCTTCTCGGGCGAGGAGGTCCGTCAGTTCGTCGACGTACGACGCCCGGTCGTGCTCGCCCTGGCTCCCGGGGTAGCGCTTTCCGGCGATCGAGCGCCGGACGTCGGCGATCGGCTCGATCGCGCGCCCCCGCACCCGGACGATCGCGGAGTCACCCCAGTCGACGGCGGCGATGACGATCGCCGGGTCGCCTTTCTTCGCGAGCCCCTCGTCGAGCACGGCCCGCTCGCCGGGGGCGAGTTCGGGACCGGAGACGGTGACGTCGTCCCCCTCGGCGAGGTCGAGGGTGTGGTGGCGGCCGATGTCGAACGGCCCCTCGACGATCGGACCCGTGATCCGGACGTGCTTCGAGAACCCGTGGAACTCGACCTGCTCGGCGCGGACGGTCAGGAAGACGCGCCGTCGGCTCCGCTCCGCCCCCGCGACCTCCGCCGGGGCTTCGGGGTCGCGGCGGGTGGTCGACGCGCCGACCCGGTCGCCGGGCCGGACGATCCGGGCGATCCGCCAGAGGTCGCTCGGGGTCTCGAGCCTCAGGCGACGCACGCCGGCCGTCGGGTCATGGAATAGCTGTCGCACGCGCCGCCCCGCGTCGGCCGGACGGGGGCGGTGTACAAGCGGATTTCGCCGCAGCGGAGACCGGGGCAGCGACGTTCGATACGCTTATGGAACGGGAGGCGGCTCGGGCGGCCCCATGGCGGAGGCAGCCGCCGGCCGGTACAGCGAGCTGTTCCGGGAGTCATCGTTCCGGCCGTTCCTGTTCGCGGGCGCTTTCCAGTTCGCGGCGCCGGCGTCGGTCCAAGTCGTCCTGCTGTTCTCGATCGCCCTCGCCTATCCGGCCGGGGAGCGGACGACGTACGGGGCGCTGGCGCTCGCCTTCCTCGGGCTCTCCTCGACGGTCCCGACGCTCCTCACCGCGGTGTTCTCCGGCGCGTTCGCCGACCGCTACGACCGGGGGATCGTCATGCGCGGGGCGAACCTCTGCTCGCTCCTCGCGACCGCGGCGCTGGCGGCGGACCTCGTCTTCCGCCCGTCGGCGTCGATCGGCTTCGTCGGGCCGGCCGGATTCTACCTCCCCGAGTGGGTCGTCCTCTCCTACCCGACGTGGGCGGTCGTCGCCGCCACCTCGACCTTGTTCCGGCCGGCGTACAACACCGTCGTCCCCCGGCTGGTCGCCCCGCACGCGTTGGGCCGGGCGAACGGGCTCATCTACGCCACGGCGGCGATCGCGAGCGCCTCCGCGTCGGTCGTCGCCGGTCTCCTCCTCACGGTCGGACCGGCGGAGTACGCGCTCGCGATCCCGTTCGTCCTCTTCTTCGCGACCCAGGTGACCCTGCTGCTGCTCCGCGTCGATCTCGCGGTGGTGCGCCCCCCGGCCCACCGGTCGATCTGGGGCGACGCGCGCGAGGGGTTCAGCTATCTCGGGTCCCACCGGGCGCTCCTCGAGATCACCGTCGCCGCGCTCGTCATCAACCTGCTCACGGCCCTCGCGCTCGTCGAGCTCGCGCTGTACGTCGCCACCTGGCTCGGGCTCGTCTCGGGGATCTACTACGGGGCGATGGTCGCGGCGGCGACCCTCGGCACGGCGGCCGGATTCCTCGTCGCCGCCGAGCTCCGGTTCGAGGAGCGGGCGGGCCGGGTGATGATCGCCCTGGTCTTCGCGATGGGCGCGTGCCTCATCGCGCTCGCGCTCGTCCGGACCGTCTGGCTCGCGTTACCGATCCTCTTCCTCTACGGCCTCGCGCCGGGGATGTTCACGACCGTCTTCCTCTCCACGATCCAGGCGACCGTCCCCGACGACAAGATGGGCCGGGTGTTCGCGGCCGACGAGCTCGGCAGCATCTCGCTCGTCCCGCTCGGTCAATGGGCCGGCGGACTCCTCACCTTGTCGATCGGCGTCGAGGGGACCTACCTGCTCGCCGGCGGGGCGATCGGCGCGCTCGGGTTCACGATGCTCGGCGTCTTCGGGGCGATGCGGAGCCTCGCGTACCACCCTCAGCGTCCGCCGCCGGACGCCCGCGAACCGTCCGGGTCGTAGGGCGACGCCGGGACGACTCTCGGATCGTACCAGTCCCGACTCGGGCCAAGCGAACGCGTGAACCCGAGGCGAGCGTACAGCCGCTCCGCCCGGGCGTTCCCTACCGTGACGTTGAGGACGACGGGAAGCCGCCCGGCTTCCCGCAGACCGACGAGCGACGCGGTGAG
This sequence comes from Thermoplasmata archaeon, assembly GCA_030043545.1. GTDB lineage: Archaea > Thermoplasmatota > Thermoplasmata > Lutacidiplasmatales > UBA184 > Lutacidiplasma. The sequence continues at coordinate 4,489 of JASHXM010000091.1, forward strand.
GACGAGCCGACCGACCCCGCGGCCCTGCGCCGCGGGGTCGACCATCACGTCGCCCACGAGCGCCCCCGGACCACGCTGGACCGAGATGACCGCCCCGACCAGCTGCCCACCCTCCTCGACGCCCCGCGAACCTTCGGGCGCAAACTCCCCCCACCGGCCGCCGAGCAGTTCGCGGGTGAGATGCACGGAGTCCTCCTCTTCATCCTCCAGCGTGAGGAAGAGGAAGCGGTCGAACCGCCCCCGGTAGGCGGCGGCGTGCAGACGGGATAGTTCCGGGAGGTCCGCGGCCGACACCGCACGCACGGGGGGCAAGCGCCCAGGGACGGACGTCTCCAATCTCGTCTCGGGATCCCACTGCATCTCCATACGGCCGAACCGGTGAAATCCGAGCCGTGTCATCGTCGCCTCTTCGACGGCTGGGGAGATCGACCCAAACTCGCCCGGCACCGTCGCGACGGGCCCGGCGAGCCGTCGCGCGCCGTCGATGAGGGCCGTC
>JASHXM010000092.1 GCA_030043545.1 Thermoplasmata archaeon
GGGCGACCCGTTCCCCGCCCCGCGTCCCAGCGACCCGGTCTCGGTGATGTACACGAGCGGGACGACGGGACCCCCGAAAGGCGCGATCATCCCGCATCAGAAGCAGATCACCACGCCGATGGAGATCGCGCGCCGGAGCCACCTCGCCCCGGGGTCGGTGCTGTTCACGGGTCTCCCGCTGTTCCACTGCAACGCGCAGGAGATGACGACGCTCGTCGCGCTCCAGAACGACCTGACCGCGGCGTTCGACGAGCGGTTCCACGCCTCGACGTACTGGGAGGTCGCCGCCGGCTTCGGGGCGACGCACGTCTCGCTGCTGATCGCGATGATCAACGTCCTGTTCAAGCAGCCGGAGCGACCGACCGACCGCACGCACGGGGTCCGCACCGCGCTGACCGCCGGGACGACCCGCGCGGTCTGGCCGGAGTTCGAGCGTCGGTTCGGGCTCACGATCGTCGAGCTGTACGGGATGACCGAGTGCGGATGCACGACGCTGATGAACCCGCCCGGGGCGATCCGCGTCGGCTCGATCGGCACGCCGCTCGGGTTCGTCGAGGCGGACGTGGTCGACGACGACGACCGTCCGGTGGGGGCCGGCGTCCGCGGCGAGCTCGTCGTCCGCCCGCGCGCCCCGTTCTCGATGTTCCTCGGCTATCTCAACAAGCCCGCGCAGACGGTCGAGGCGTGGCGGAACCTCTGGTTCCACACCGGCGACTTCGTCACGCGGGACGCGGACGGCTACTACTACTTCGTCGACCGCAAGAAGGACGTCATCCGTCGGCGCGGGGAGAACCTGGCGCCGTACGACGTCGAGACGGTCCTCAACCGCCACCCCGCCGTCTTCGAGTCGGTCGTCGTCGGGGTCCCGTCGCCCCTGGGCGAGGACGACGTGAAGGCGTTCGTCCAGCTGAAGCCGGGCGCCGCCGCGACGCCGACCGAGCTGTTCGAGTTCTGCGTCGCCGAGCTGCCGTTCTTCATGGTCCCCCGGTTCCTCGAGTTCGTTGACGAGATCCCGAAGACGGCCAACCAGAAGTCCCAGCGGTACGTCCTCAAGGGACGCCGCGGAGGCAACGAGCACGATCGCGAAGCGCTCGGGATCGGCGTCCGACGACGGTGAGCGGCCGGGCCCGAGCCGCCGGCCGCGCGTGCTCCTCGACACGAACGCGCTCCTGCTGCCGTTCCGCGGCGGCCCGGCGGTCGAGCGCGAGGTCGCCCGGTGGATCCCGGGCGCCCGGCTCGAGGTCCCCTCCGCGGTCCTCGTCGAGCTCGACCGACTCGTGGCGCGCGGGGTCGCCGGCGCCCTCGGGGCGAGGGCGTACGCCCGGACGCTGACCTCGATCGCGGGCCCCGGCTCCGGCGACGCGGCGGTCGTCGCCGCCGCGCGGGCGACCGGCGCGATCGTCGTCACCGCCGATCGTCGGCTCGCCGACCGGCTCGTCCGGGCCGGGCTCTCCGTGCTCGTACCGAGGGACCGCACGCGGCTCGAGCTCCGCGCCGGCCGCCCGGTCGCGGCAACCGTTAAGAAGCGACTCCCGCTCGTCAGTCGGAGCGGGGCGCATGCGCGACGACGACCGCCTGCTCGACGTCCCCGCCCCCGAGTTCGGTAGCGGCGTCATCGGCGTCTGCGACATCTGCGGGACGCGCCAGGCGGTGATCGTCCTCGCCAAGGAGCGCTACCAGCTCTGCGTCCTCGACTTCCTCAACAAGACGTGGATCAAGACCGACAAAAAGCCCGGCTCGCCGGCGCCGCTGTACCGGAGCGAGCGGGTCGTCTTCGAAACGACGGCGACGCCGTCCCGGCGGGCGCCGGCGGTGGTCCTCTCCCCCACGAAGGTCGTGCGCCACCCGGCGGTGCTGATCGCCCCGGACATCTTCGGGCTGACGACGACCCTCTTGGACGCGGCGATCCGGTTCGCCCGCGACGGGTTCGAGGTGCTGCTGCCGGACCTCACCAAGACCGACGGCGTCGCCACCGGCCCCCTCGTCGGCGCGCGCGCGGCCGCCCGGCTGCGCGGCGGCGTCGCGACCGACAACCGGCGGGTCGCGGAGCTGGTCCGGCTCTACCGCGACGGGCTCGAGCACCTGCTGGCCCGGGAGATGGTCGACGCGACGAAGGCCGCCGTCTTCGGGACGGGGTTCGGGGCGAGCGTCGCCGTGGCGCTCGCGGCCGAGAGCACGCGGCTCGCCGTCGTCGCCGTGGCCTCCCCCCTGCCGGTCCGGCCGCGGGGCCTCGCCAAGCTCGTCAACGTCCCCGTCCTCTGCGTCGTCGGCGAACGGGACGCCGCGGCCCGCCGGGCCGCCGACCAACTCGGCGAGGAGGTCGCCGGACCGCTCCTGCGCGTCGTCCGCGTGCCCGGCGCGCGGTCGTCGTTCCTCGCGCGGGACCTCGGCGGCTACGACCTCGGCCGAGCCGAAGCCGCGTGGACCGAGATCGTCACGTTCCTCCGGGGCCGCCTCATCCCGCCCCCGCCGAACCCCCCGCCGCCCCCGGCCCGCCCGGTCGATCCGCTCGCCGCCGCCTCGGCGGCCGCGTCCGCCCCCCCGGCGGCTCGAGCCCCCGCGGCCTAGTGCCCCGCGACCCCGTCGACCGGGATCTGAGCGGCGGTCTCCACCAGCGCCTTCGCCGCGCGCGTGAATCGGCTCGCCTTGAGCAGGTTCCCCCGGATCCGGAACGTCCCGTCGAGGATCGCCTTCACCGGATCGAGCGTGCCGGCCACGAGGCGCGCCCAGCTGTCGCGGCTACCCTCGTAGACGAACTCGCTCGCGAGCTTCGCGGCGTCGGAGTGGAACGTCGCCGCGTCACACCGGCCGTGGGCTAGGACGAGGAGGACCCCCGGGGCCGCGCCCCCGGGCGAAGCGGGGGCGACGCGCAGGAGGATCTCCCCTTCCCAGGCGGCCGCCGCGGTCCGGTACTCGTCGTTCGTGTTGAGCGCGGCCCGGAACGCCTCGGCCCACTCCGCGGATGGGAAGATCACGGTCGCCCTCGACGATCTCGTCAGACCGGGTAGTCGTAGAACCCCTGCCCGGTCTTTCGGCCGAGACGACCGGCGGCGACGAGCCGGCGGAGGGCGGGCGCGGGACGGTACTTGGGATCGCCGAACTCCCGCTGCAGCGTCTCCGCGACCTCCAGGGCGACGTCGAGGCCGATCAGGTCCGCGAGCTCGAACGGCCCCATCGGCATCCCCGCGCCGCTCTTCATCGCGAGGTCGATGTCGCGCGGCGTCGCGAGCTGCTCGTCGAGCGCGAAGCACGCTTCGTTGAGGACGGGCATCAGGAGCCGGTTGACGACGAAGCCGGGGGACTCTCGGACGCGGATCGGCACGAGGGGGAACCGATGGTTCCGAAGCCCGCCGAGGAAGTCGATCGTCTCGCCGAGGACGTCGTCCCGCGTCTCAACGCCCCCCGCGACCTCGACGAGCGGGAGCGTGGCGGGCGGGTTGAAGAAGTGCGTCACGAGCGTCTGCCGGTGGTGGCGCAGCCCGCGCGCGAGCCGGGTGATCGACAGCGACGAGGTGTTCGAACCGAGGACGGCGTGCTCGGGGAGCACGCCGTCGAGCGCCTCGAGGACGGGTCGCTTCACCGACTCCCGCTCGAACACCGCCTCGACGACGAGGTCGACGTTCGCGAAGTCGGCGTAGTCGGTCGTCGGGCGGACTCGGCCCACGACCTCCCGCGCTCGCTCCGGACCGAACTTCGGCGCGAGCGTGGCCCGGATCCGGGCGGTCTGGGCGTCGGTGAGCGGACCCGCTTCCCGGGTGACCCGCTCGATCTCCTTCCCCGCGCGCTCGGCATGGAACCGGACGAGCTCCCCGACGATCGACCGGATCCGCTCGACGCCTCGGTCGACCGTCGGCCGATCGACGTCCTTCAGCACGACCGGGAGGCCGTTGAACGCGAACAGCTCCGCGATCGCCGCCCCCATCGTGCCGGCCCCGACGACTCCGGCCGTTGCGACGCGCACGGTCCCCCCTCGGCGGCCGGAACCGGCGGTGGCTACATAACGGACGGCCCGGACCCGGTCCGGCCCGGGGGCCGGAGCGCGGCGGGACGCGAAGACTTAAGGTGCCGACCCCGCTCGCTTCGACCGCGCGGGGATGGCCCAGCCCGGTAAGGCGCTGGATTGCTAATCCAGTGGTGATTTCACCTCGGGGGTTCAAAGGAGGGCCCGCGACGGCGAGCCCTCGGAGATTCCCCCTCCCCGCGCTCGGACGGCGACGCCTCGTCCGCGCGGACGCGGTACGTCGCTCCATCGAGTCGCACCCGGACCGGCGCGCCGACCGGGGGGGCGGGGCCGTCGATCACCCCGAGCAGTCGCACGCCGTCGGCGACCTCGAGGAGCGCGAGCCGGTGGGGCGCCGGCCAACCCGGCGCGGGGTAGGCGAGCTCGGTCACCGCCACGACGCGCCCGGCGTCCGGGACCGGATACGGCTGCGCCCGGGCGGCGCCGCACTTGGGGCACGGGCCGTCGGTGGGAACGTACCGGTGGTGGCACGCCTCACACCGCGAGAGCTCGAGCGTCGGGACGGCGTCGCTCACGGGTCGCGCCCCCCCAAGATCGTCACGAAGTTGTGCGCGGCGAGACCGCTGACGGCGTGGGCCAGGCCGACCTTCGGCGCCCGGGCGACCGCGCGCGTACCGGATTCACCGCGCAGCTGCTGGGCGATCTCCGCGATACCCGCGAGGGAGCTCGCCGCGATCGGGTGGCCGCGTCCGATCAGTCCGCCGCTCGGGTTGACCGGCAGCTGACCCGCCAGACCGACGCGCGCTTCGGTGAACCAGCCGGCACCGGCCCCCGGGCCGCAGAAGCCGAGATCCTCGAGGTGGATCGCCGCGAACGGGGCGAACGCATCGTGGACCTCCGCGACGCCGACCTCCTTGCGGGTGATCCGTGCTGCCTCGTAGGCCCGCCGGGCGGCGATCCGCGTGGCGGCGAAGCTCGTGAGGTCGGGCCGGTCGACGATCCGCATCGCCTCGAACCCTTGCCCGAGGCCGAGCACCGAGGCGCTCCCCGCCCCTCGCTCCAGGACGACGGCCGCCGCCCCGTCGGCGATCGCGGAGCAGTGGAGGAGGCGGAGCGGGGTCGCCACCGGCCGCGAGGCGGCGACCTCGGCGGCGGTCACCGCCGTCGGGAACATCGCGTTCGAGTTCCGTGTCGCCATCGCTCGCGCGTGGACGCTCGGGCCGTCGAGTGCCTCCGGCCCGAGGTCGTGTCGCTCGAGGTACCGCTGGGCGACGAGCGCCGCGAGCCCGGGCATCGTCGCGCCGTGGGCGACCTCACTCGGGTGGAGCGCCGCGGCCAGCTCACCCGTGACCTCCGGCGTCGATCGGTCGGTCATCTTCTCCGCGGCGACGACCAGGGCCCGGTCGAACCGGCCGGCGACGAGCGCCATCGCGGCGACGTGGAACGCCATCGCCCCCGTTCCGCTCGTCGACTCGACCCGGACGCCCGACGCGGACTCGAGGCCTAGGCGACCGGCCAGCCGCGGGAGCAGCGGCTCGGGGCCGGCCGGACCGTGCGCGAGCATCGATCCCGCCACGAGCAGGTCGATCGGCTTCCGCCCGACCCCCTCGAGCGCGAGGCCGGCCGCCTCGGCCGCGAGGTCAATCAGCCCTTCCGTCCGCTTCCCGAACCGGCCGACGCCGACGCTCGCCACGTGGACGTTCATCCGCCGCCCCCGTACGACGGCTGCAGGACCTCGTAGACCCGCGCGACGAACGCCGAGAGGAGCATCCCCTCCTCCCATCGGAGGACGGCGTTCCCGTCGCG
>JASHXM010000093.1 GCA_030043545.1 Thermoplasmata archaeon
CTGCCGGCGTACTCGCCGGCTTCGGTCAGCAAGGCGATCGTCGTGCCCGTCTTCGGCCCGTCGACCGCGAACAGTCCGGCCTCGTCGTAGGCGACCTGGAGGTCGGGCGCGTACACGATCTCTGCGTTGCCCAGTCGCGCGGGCGTCGGGAGCGAACCGTCCGGCTTCGCCGAGGGCGCCGCCGGGGAATGCTCCGAGCGAGACGCCTCGCCAACGGTCTGCTCGACCCCGCGCGTCCCGGCCCCGGTCCCGAGCCCGACGACCTGGAGCACGTTCGCCGCGAGGGGTGCGGGCAGATCGACCGGGGCGGTCGGGGCCAGGTACGGACGACCGTCCCGGGCGAAGGCGGCGATCGAGGTCCCGAACACCGCGTCCGCCTGACGGGGCGAAGCGTCGAAACTGATCGTCGTCCGCCCGGAGTAGGCGGTCAGGTTCCCGACCCCGTACGACGCGAAGTACTCTATCGCTAGCGCGTACTGGGCCGGCGAGGGAGCGAACTCCCGATCGAACTCAGCGCCGGTGAGGAACGAGGGGCGGGCCGCCGTGGACGGGGCGGCGAGCGCCCGGAGCAACGCGTCGAGCCGGCTCTCGTTCGAGTAGCGCAGCGTCACCAGGATCGGGAGTGTGCCGCGAGGGGTTCCCGGTAACGGCGTCGACCCGGGGAGCACCGAGTCGGAGGGGGCTTCCGACACGCCGATCCGGGGCGCCGCGAGCACGGCCGACAGGGGAATCCCGGGACCGGCGGAGACGTCGGTCGAGCTCAACCCGACACCCGGACCGGCCGGCCCGAAGCCCCCGCGGGGGCTGAGGGAGGGGAGGAGCATCGCTCCCGCGAGCACGGCAGCCGTCACAACGAGACGGGCGGCCGCCCGCCGGGAGAGTGGGGCTCGCATGGTGATGGGCCGAGATACCGGGGCAGTGGGGTTAAGGATTCGCGCCGGGGCCACCGGCCCACAGCTCGCGTGCCACCCCTTTGAGCAGGGCCTCCGAGGCCCCGTGGGCGATCCGGCCGCTCCGGACATCTCGCCAGCGTTGCTCGTGCGGGAGCGATCCCGAGTACCCGCGGCCCCCGTGGAACTGGATGGCGTGATCGATCGCCGTCAACGCCACGTCGCAGGCGAACGCCTTCGCGGTCGCCGTACGCCCGACGCTCGCGGGATCCTCGGCGAGCCGCTCGAGGGCGCCGAGCGTGTACCGCCACGCCGCCTCGAGGCGGGTCCCGTCCTCGACCAGGGGGAAGGCGACCGCCTCCTGATCCGAGAGCGGCCGACCGAAGGCGCGGCGCTGTCCCACGTAGGCCACGGTCTCCTCCCAGGAGGCTCGGGCCACGCCGAGGTAGATCGCCGCCAGCAGACCGCGCTCTCGAGCGAGCTCGGGGCGGACGTACGTCAGGCCGTCGCCCTCGGCTCCGATCCGGAGCATCGCGGGGATCTCCGTTCCCTCGTAGCGGACCCGACCGCGTCGCTGCCACCGCTCCCCCAAGTCGGGGTCGTCGACCGTCCGTACGACGCCGTCGAGCGACTGCGGGACGAGGAACGTGGAGATGCCCGCCGACCCGGTCGTCCCCGGGCGCCGAGCGTAGACGATCGCCGCGTCCGCGTCGGCGGCGAATGCGGCGTCACACTTCTCTCCGACCAGCCGGTACCCGCCGGAGGTCGGCTCGGCGACCGTCGCGATCGCGTTCACGTCCGAACCGGCCCCGGGCTCGGTCAGCTGATTGCCGACGAGCTTCGTTCCGGCGACGATCGGGGACCACCACTCCTCGCGGAGCGCAGTTCCGCCGTGCGTGCCGAGCACCGAGCAGAACTCGGGCTGCAGCGACAGCTTCGCGAAGACGGTTCCGCCACGGTACGCGAGTCGGAACAGAAGGGCGGCCGCCCGCGCGGGAGGGAGTCCGCGTCCTCCCAGGGATGGCGGCAGCGTGAGGCCGGTGAGGTGGGCGTCGGAGAGCGCGCGGAGCTCGTCGCGCGGGCACCGTGGCGACCGGTCGAGCGTTCGCGCGCGCGTCGCGACGTCGTAGCGGCGAGCGAACGCCTCGACCTCCGGGACGAGCGGATCGTCGGGCAGCGCCCAGAGATGCGGCACCGGCGCTCACCTCCCCGAGGCGGTGGCGGCCGACGCCCCTCGAGGGGGGTCCTCGCCAACCACCCCGTCGCGACGGAGCGCCGCGATCCGCTCCGGCGACACGCCGAGCATCCCTCCGAGCACCGCGTCGTTGTCCTGGCCCAGCCACGGCGCCCCGCGCCAGACCCCGCCCGGCGTGGCGGAGAACTTGGGGGCGACCCCGGGTCCTTTCACCCGACCGGCGACCGGGTCGTCCCACTCGAGGAACATCTCGCGGGCTTGGAAATGCGGGTCGCGCGCGATGTCGGCGATGTCGAACACCCGGCTGATCGCGAGGTCGTGCTCTCGCCCGACCGCCTCCAGCTCCTCGCGGCTCCGGGCGGCGCAGAAGTCGCGGATCGCGTCGTCGACCGGTCCGCGGTGCGCGAGCCGGTACGCCGGATCGTCGAACGCCGGATCGTCGAACCCGATCAGCGGCTTGAGCCGGCTCCAGGCGTCCGCGGTCGGGGCGGCGACGACGACCCATCCGTCCTTCGCCCGGTGGACGTCGTACGGGTGGAGCCGCGCGTGGCCGGATCCGTGGCGTCCCCGGACGACGCCGCGCATGAAGTAGTCGAGGGCGAGGTTCTCCAGGAGGACGAAGAACACCTCGTACTGGGCGACGTCGACCGCCTGGCCCCGGCCGGTGCGCTGGGCGTTCACGTACCCCATCAGCCCGGCCGTGGCGGCGGCGAGCCCGGTGACAGTGTCGTTGAGAGCGGTCCCGGCGCGGGTCGGCGGCGCGGGGTCGGGCGAGCCCTGGAGGGAGAGGAAGCCGCTGAACGCCTGACCGGTGAGGTCGTACGACGGGGCGCGAACGCGATCGGCGACCCCCGTGCGACCGTAGCCCGAGACGTGGACGATGGTGAGGCGCGGGTTCGCCGCCCACACCTCGGCGTCGGAGAGCCCGAGCCGGTCGTACGTGCC
>JASHXM010000094.1 GCA_030043545.1 Thermoplasmata archaeon
GGCGGCGGCCTCGGGTCGGCGGTCGTGGCGCCGCGCTCCCGCGCGCGGCGGATCGCCACCGCCTCGGCGACCTGGTCGAAGATCCGGAACGCCGGGTTGAGCGAGTTGAGCGGCTCCTGGAAGATCATGCTGATGCCGGTCCCCCGGATCCGGGGCATCTTCCACATCGGGACCTTCACGAGGTCGACCCCGCGGAACGTGATCGAGCCGCCGCCGATCGTCGCCGGCGGCTCCGGGAGGAGCCGCGGGATCGCCTGGGCGAGGGTGCTCTTCCCGCAGCCGGTCTCGCCGACGATCCCGACGACCTGCCCTTCGTCGATCTCGAGCGATACCTCGGAGACGGCCCGGAACCGGCCGGCGCCGATGACGTAGTCGATGCTGAGGCCGTCGATCGCGACGACGGGCGCGCTCACGCGCCGGCTCCGGACGGACCGCCCGGCGAGGCCGGGGCGGCGGAGGTGGCACCGGCGACGCCGGTGCCCGCCAGCACCCGCCGGCTCCGCGGGTCGAGGACGTCCCTAAGGCCGTCCCCGAGGAGGCTGAACGCGAGCACCGTGATGAAGATCGCGAGCCCCGGTCCCAAGATCGTCCACGGCTCGGGGACGATGCCGGCGGCGTAGTAGTAGGAGAGCATGCTCCCCCACTCCGCGGTCTGCGGGTAGTTGAGTCCGAGCCCGACGAACCCGATCGTGGAGAGGGTGACCAGCACCGTGCCGATGTCGAGCGTGAAGTAGACGACGACCGGCTCGAGCACGTTGCGGAGGACGTGCCGCAGGACGATCCGGCCCTCGGTGACGCCGGCCGCCCGCGCGGCGGTGATGTACGGGAGGTGCTTCACCGCGAGCGTCTCCCCCCGGACGAGCCGCGTGTAGTACGGCCACCACGTCGCGAGGACGGCGACGATCAGCTGCCACGTCCCGCGTCCCAGCGACACCGCGATCGCGAGCGCGAGGATCAAGCTCGGGAACGCGAGGAAGATGTCGGTGATCCGAAGGATGACGACCGACAGCGCCCCCGACGCCGAGCCGGGGCGGTCCCAGTAGCCGGCGATCAGCCCGAGCGCGCCGCCGCCGAGCATCGCCGCTGTCGTGATCGCGAAGGCGATGGCGAGGTCGAGCGGCAGGGCGTACATCGTCTCGGCGAAGATGTCGTAGCCGGCCGAATCGGTGCCGAGCCAGTGGGCCGGGTCCGGCCCGACGCCGTACGCATTGGTGAGCTGCCGCGGGTCGTACGGGGTGATCAGGTGCGGGGCGACGAGCATCACCACCGCCGCGACGCCGATGATCACGACGAGGACGAACCCCGCGAGCGTGAGCGGGTTCGCCCGCAGCACCCGCCAGAGGGTGCGGGCGGCGCGGCCGAGCCGCCCGAGGGCCCGGCCGCCGGCCGACGGGGCGGCGTCCGGTGCCGGGACCCCCTCCTCCGCCACGGCTCACCGCCAGGCGACGCGCGGGTCGAGGACGCCGTAGAGGACGTCGGCGATCAGGTTCGCCACGACGACGCCGATCGCGAAGACCGCGACGACGGCGATCGCCCCGTCGAAGTTCGGGATCCCCTCGCCGCCGCCGATCGCCTGGTAGGCGTACTGGCCGATCCCGGGCCAGTCGAAGACGCTCTCGACCACGACCGTCCCGGAGAGGAGCCCCCCGGCGGTGACGCCGAGGACGGTCGTCGTCGTGATCAGCGCGTTGCGGAGCGCGTGCTTGTAGAGGACCCAGAACTCGGAGAGCCCCTTCATCCGGGCGCTCTTCACGTAGTCGAGCGGCAGCACCTCGAGCATCGAGCTGCGGGTCATCCGCGTCGCGATCCCCATGTTGATGAAGGCGAGGACCGCCGCCGGCAGGATCAGATGTCGGATCGCGTCGACGGTCCACGGGAGGTTCCCGGCGAGCAGCGCGTCCACGACCGACATGTGGGTCCACTGATGGAACGGCGGGACGAGCTGGGAGTACTCGCCGTGCGACGGGAGCCCTAAGTACGGCCCCAGGTAGATCGCGGCGACGACCGCGCCCAGGTACGTCGGGGTCGCCCAACCGGTGAGGTAGAAGATCCGGACGAAGTGGTCGGCCCACCGACCGGACGACTGCGCCGCGATGACGCCGAGCGGGATCCCGATCACGATCATGAGGAACAGCGCCGCGAGGACGAGCTCCAGGGTGGCGGGGACGTCCGCGGCGACGACCGGGTAGACCTGCTGCGCGCCGTTCGCCGACGTCCCCCAGTTGCCGTGGACGAGGTTCACGAGGTACTGGTAGTACTGGTTCTGGAGCGGCTGGTGGAACATCGCCTCGCAGTGCGCCGTGATCGGCGAGCCGATCGGCTGGTGCGGGTACCACGCGGCGCACGGGTTGACGACCGAGATGTGGGTGAAGACGAACGTGAGGATCGTGATCCCGAGGAGGACGGGGATCAGCTGGAGCAGCCGCTTTCCGATGAAGATCGCGAGGTCGCTGGGGCTCCGTCCCATCCTGGAACGCCTTCGACCCGGGTCGGACGCGCCCCGAGATACGCCGGGATGCGGCCCGGCTATAAAGTGGCGCGCGGCGCCGCCCGGCCGCCGTCCCTACGCGAAGTAGTCGCGCGGGAGGGTGCGCAGCTCCTTGAACGTCTCCTGGGCGACGGCGACGAACTGGTCGATCTCCTTCTCCGTGTGCGCGCTCGAGAAGGTGATCCGCTCGTAGTTGTCGGGGTGGATGTAGATCCCCTTGTCGAGCAGCAGCTGGTGGTGCCGCAGGTAGAGGTTCCAGTCGATCTGGAGCGATTCGCGGTAGTTCACGATCTTCTTCCGCCGCGTGAAGAAGAACTGCAGCATCCCGTTCACCGACTGCACGAGGACCGGTAGCTTCGCGTCCCGCCCGGCCTCCTCGAGCCCCTTCTCCAAGCGCGCGGTGAGCCGGCCGAACCGGGCGTACAGCTCCTCGCCGCCGCGGTGGAGCGCCTTGAGGTTCGCGAGCGTCCCCGCCATCGTGAGGCTGTTCGCGTTGTACGTGCCGCCGAACGAGATCCGCCCGGGGGCGATCAGGTCCAGGTACTCGGCCTTCCCCGAGACGGCCGAGACCGGCACGCCGCCGCCGAGCGCCTTCGCCCAGCAGGAGATATCCGGGACGACCCCGTAGAGCTGCTGCGCGCCGCCCGGCGCGACGCGGAAGCCGGTGAACACCTCGTCGAAGATGACGAGCATGTCGTTCTGGTGGGCGATCTCGACGAGCCGCGCGAGGTAGTCGGGCGCCGGCGGGATCACTCCCGCGTTCGCCATCACCGGCTCCAAGATCACCGCCGCGAGCCGGTCGCGGTAGCGCTTCACCATCCGCTCGTACATCGGGATCGAGTTGTACGGGGCGACCATCACGTAGTCCGTCACGCCGGGCGGGATCCCGGCGGAGTTCGGGAGGGGCCGAGGGTACTCGTCGAGCCCGGCGACGACCGGCGGCGCCTCCGCGCTGATCAGGGCGAGATCGTGCTGGCCGTGGTAATGCCCCTCGAACTTCAGGATCGCATCTTTCCCGGTCACGGCGCGGGCGATCCGGATCGCGTTCATCGTCGCGTCCGACCCGTTCGAGCAGAACGCCACGCGCTCGGCGTTCGGCACCAGCTTCTGGAACAGCTTCGCCACGTCGAGCTCGAGCGCCGTCGGCGCCCCGAAGTTGAGGCCGAGCTCGGCCTGCTCCTGGATCGCCTTCACCTGGGCGTCCGGCGCGTGCCCGTGGATCAGCACCCCGTAGCCCAGGTTGAAGTCGAGGTACTCGTTGCCGTCCTCGTCCCAGATCCGGGGGCCCTTGCCGCGCGCGATGAACGGCGGGCACGGGTCGTACGAGGCGACCCGGATCAGCGAGCTCGAGGCGTTCGGGACGTGCGTCTTGCCGTCCTCGAACAGCTTGGCGCTCTTCTTGAGCTTCGGGATCAGCCGGGCGATCGAGATCGGGGTCGGCGGGGTCTCCGGCTCGGGGGAGGCGACGGACGGCGGGTCGGTCGGGGCGTCCCGCTTCGTCTCCTTCGCTGGTTCGGGTTCCGGCCGGGGCGGGGTCGACGCGGGTGGGGCGACGCCCCCCTCCGCGGTCAGGCGGTCGGGGAGGACGGCGAGCCCCGGACCGGGCGCCGGTCGCGCCGGCCCGTCGGCAATGAGGGCGGGTTTGGGCTCCGCCATACGAAACACATCTCAGACGGGGCGTCCACCCCGGAGAGCGTATTTATAGCTGCCTCGGACGAGCAGCCCGTTAAGACGGGGGGACCGCCGGACGCCCCCGTTCCGGAGCGGTCCCGCCGCCCGAGGGGCTCGGAGGATGAAACCGGGCCAAGCGCGGTCGGTTACCCGCCGTTCCGGCGCCGGCCGCCCGTGGCTCGGCGGCGAGCGTGCGGCGGAAGGGGAGGTTCGGGGGGCGTGACCGTCGTCTCGATCCCCCGGCGGGCCAGGGCGGCGCGGAACGGGCCGGCCGGCACGCACCGCTCGGGCGGAACGACCCCGGCCCCGTGGACGGTCCCGTCGGCGATCAGCTCCGCCCCGATCGCGCCGGCGACCCCGACGGCGTACTCCGTCGCCGACAGCTGCCACTCCGGCTTCGGGGGGAACCGGGCGATCGCGTGCCGAACGGTCGGCGCCCCGCCGGCGGTGCCGACGACCTCGATGTCGCAGACCTCCCAGTCGTCGATCGTGACGCCGGGCGGGATCCCGAGCAGCCCCTCCCGCTTCACCAGCGCGAGCGTGAACTCCCGCGGGACGACGTCCCGGCCCCCGACGGCGACCGGCCGGTCGGAGCCGAGCCCGAGCCGCGCCATCGTGCGGAGCACCTCGATCCCCGGTCCGCCCTCCTTCCACTCGCAGCGGCGCAGCCCCTTCGACCGGAGGCTCTCCGGGAGCGTCGCCGGTTCGGAGTGGAGCGTCCGGTAGACCCGGGTCGGGCCGACCGGCGGGGCGAACCGGTACTCCTCGCCGCCGCTCATCGGCGGATACTCCCGGTACGCCCCGTCCTCGAACACCTGGGCCGGCAGTACCATCTCGTCGAGGAACGTGCTCGGCGACCAGGTGAACGCGATCTCGGGACCCCCGACGGTCCGGTCCCGCCAGCCGTCCCGGATCACGAGCGAGTCGACGCGCTCGAGATCGTCGGTCGCCGCCATCGCGAGGACGTTCGAGACCCCCGGCACCTGGCCGAGCCCCGGCACCGCGAGCAGGTTCGCGGAGCGGAACTCCCCGTCGCGAGCGAGCTGGCGTCGCGTGGTGTGGAACAGGCCGCCGAAGTCGAGGTACGGGACGTGCGCGGCGAGCGCGGCGTCCATCACGGCGAGGTTGAAGCCGTACTGGACCGCGTTGACGACGACCGTCGCGCCGGCCAACCGGCGGGCGACCTCGCGGGTGTCCCGGACATCGATCGCGCCCGCGGTCGCCCGCGGACCGGCCGCCCGTGCGGCGGCGTCCGCGAGCGCCGGGTCGAGGTCGAGCGCCACGACCGAGTCGAACCGTCCCCCGTCGGCGAGGGCCCGGACGGCGCACCGGCCGGTGAGCCCGCCGCCCCCGACCACCACCGCGCGCGGCGACGACATCGCGGGCCGGGCCCCTCCCTATCCGGACCCCGGCGTCCGGGACCGCCGCTGGGGGACCCGGGGCGGCGGCTCGGCGGCCACCGGCGCCGCCGGCGGCGGGGAGTCGGCCGCGGCGGGCGCGTTCGTCCGCGCGAGGATCCCGCGGAACGTCTCGAAGTGACGGAGGAACGGGTCCGCCCGACGGCGGTCCTCGAGCTCGCCGAGCGCGATCTCGAGGAGCGCCTTCGCCTTCGCGTCCCCGCGGTCGGCCTGGACCAGGTACACGGTCAGCACCTGGTAGAGCGGCAGGACGAACGCGTCGGTGCGCGGGGTGCTCATGTCCCCCTTCCGCGGGCGGTAGATCCGCTCGATCGGGACCGCCTGGGCGACCGCGCGACGCTGCGAGAAGCCGAAGTACCGACCCGGACCGAGCACCCGCGTCACCTCGCGGACGTTGCCGTTCAAGCTGTTCGTGAGCCGGTCGACCTCGTGCCAGCACCAGAGGCCGAACCCGAAGTCGCCGTCGCGGTAGGCGTCCCACGCCCGGCCGTACAGCTCGCGCTCCTTCGCCTCGGACGACAGCTCCGGGTCGAGCGACGCCCGCCAGTCGGAGACGAGGACGTCCACGCGCATCGTCGGGGAGAACTCCCGCATCGGGGGGACCTCGTCCGCGCCGGGCACGGCGGGGCGAGGGAGGCGCCGTGTTAGATGCTTACGGACCGCCGGTCCGAACCCCCGCGTCGACCGGGCGGCCCGCGACCCACGTCTCCGCCGACGGTCCGTCGGGGCCGGCGTCGAGCGCCGACCCGAGCCGAGCGACCGACAGGACGACCAGGTCGGCGGGGGCTCCGGGCTCGAGGCGGCCGCGGTCGGCCATCCCGAGCGCCTCGGCGGCGCCGGTCGTGTAGAGGCCGAGCGCCTCCTCGACCGGCAGACTCTCGGCGGGGTCCGGGTTCGCCGAGCGACCGTCCTCTCCCCGGCGGCGCACCGCCGCTCGGATCCCCCGCCACGGGTCGACGGGGTCGAACGGCGCGTCGCTCGACCCCGCGACGACGAGCCCGAGCGACCGGAACGTGCGGAATCGGTACGCCTCGCCGGACCGCTCCCGCCCCAGGCGTTCCGAGAGCCATCCGTCGCTCGCGACGAACCCGGGTTGAACGACGAGCGCCGGGCGGACCCGGGCGAGCGCCGGCAACAGCTCGGGGGGCGTCAGCCCGACGTGCTCGATCCGGACCGGCGCCGGCGTGCGGCCGACGAGCGGGGCGAGGAGCCGAAGCGCCCGGTCGACGGCGCGGTCCCCGATCGCGTGCACCGCCGGGGCCAATCCCCGTTCCGCCGCGGCTCCCAGAACGGTTCCCAGCTCCTCCTCCGACCCGATCGCGAGCCCCGACGTCGACGGGGCGTCCGCATACGGCGCCCCGAGCCAGGCGGTCCGAGGACCGAACGCCCCGTCGAGGAACGCCTTCACTCCAGTGACCCGAAGCCGCCGCGACGCCGGAGCGCCCTCGGAGACCCGGTGTCGGGGCGCGTCGCCGAGCCGCACGTACGCCCGGACCTCGATCGGCAGTCGCCCGTCCGCGTCGAGCTCCGCGAGCGCCGCGAGCTCGGCCGCGGAGGTCGCCATCGTCCCGACCGCCGTGATCCCCCGTCCGACCAGCTCGGAGAGCACGCGAGCGAGCGACGGCCCGTCGATCGCGCCGGCGGCCTCCGCGACCGGACCGACGGCGCGCATCGCGTCCTCGAAGAGGAGCCCGTCGGGGCGTCCGTCGGCCGCGCGGCCGAACGCCGGGTCGTCCGGCGCCGGTCGGTCCGGGTCGATCCCCGCCTCCCGGAGCGCGGCCGTGTTGGCGAGCGCCGCGTGGCCGCTGGCGTGGTAGAGGATCGTCGGACGATCGCCCGTGCTCGCGTCGAGGGCGCGACGGTCCGGCCACCGGCGGTCGCTCCACCGCTCGGGGTCCCAGCCCCGGCCGACGACCGGGCCGCCCGGGTGGACCGCGGCCCACGCCGCGACCCGGCCCGCAACGTCGCGGAACGAGCCGGCGTCGGCGATCGCCGGTCCGTGCCGCTGCCGGACGATCTCGGCGAGATGCAGGTGCGCGTCGACGAGCCCCGGGACGATCAGGCGCCCCGGGATCTCCCGGCGCTCGGCGCCGGTCGGCGCCTGGCGAGCGACCTCGGCGTCCGTTCCGACCGCGACGACCCGACCGGCCTCGATCAGGAGGGCGTCGGCGTACCGTCGGCCCGTGAAGACGCGGCCGCCGCGGAAGACGACCGCGTCGGTCATCCCGGGTCCGCCGGCGAGGGTCGCCGGCGGGGCGCGCCTAGACGTCGAGGTACCGGTAGAACTCGTACGGGTGGGGCCGCAGGTTGAGCTCCAGCTGCTCCTGCCGCTTGAGCTCGATGTACGTGTCGATCAGCGAATCCGCGAACGCCGGCTTCAGGAACGCGCGGTCGGCGGCCAGGCAGTCGAGCGACTCGCCGAGGGAGCCGGGCAGCTCCCGGATCTCGAGCTCGCGCCGCTTCGCGGGGGTCAGCTTGTAGATGTTCTCGTCGACCGGCGCCGGCGGCTCGATCTTCCGCTTGATCCCGTCGAGCCCGGCGAGTGCGAGCGCCGCCTCGGTGAGGTAGATGTTCGCGGCCGAGTCCGGCGTGCGGTACTCGATCCGCTTCGCCGCCGGCCGACCCTTGTGGTAGAACGGGATCCGGACGTTCGCCGATCGGTTCGCCTTGCTCCAGGCGATGAACACCGGCGCCTCGTAGCCGGGGACGAGCCGGCGGTAGGAGTTGGTGATCGGGTTGGTGATCGCGCACAGGGCGCGGGCGTGCTCGAGGAGCCCGCCGATGTAGTACCGGCACGTCTGGCTCACCTCCGCGTACGGGTCCCGCGCGTCGAAGAAGACGTTCTCGCTGCCGCGCCAGAGCGACTGGTTGGTGTGCATGCCGATCCCGTTGTCGCCGTAGATCGGCTTCGGCATCAGGCAGCCGATCTTCCCGTGGCGGTGGGCGACGTTCTTGATCACGTAGCGGAGGTCCTGGATGTGGTCGGCCATCGGGACGAGCTCGTCGAACCGGAGGTTGATCTCCGACTGGCTCGCCGTCGCGACCTCGTGGTGGTGGGCGTCCATCGTGAGGTGGAAGTCGTCGGTCAGGATGTTGCACATCTCGGCCCGCAGGCCGACGAGCGAGTCGACGGGCGGGGTCCGGTGGTACCCCTCCTTGAAGCGGATCGTCGAGTGGGAGTTCCCCGGCTGCCACGGCGACTCGGACTGGTGGATCAGGTAGCCCGCGCCGGCCCAGGCGTCCCGGACGCCGTCGTACGACGGCAGCAGCTGGACCTGGTCGAAGACGAAGAACTCGACCTCCGGTCCCCAGTACGACCGGTCGTAGCCGGCGCCGGCGAGGACCGTCTCGGTCCGCCGCGCGACCCCGCGGGGGTCGTGCTCGTACGGCTCCTTCGACGCGCCGAGCCGGACGTCGCAGATGAACCGGACCGTCTTCCCGACCTCGGGGTTCCACGGGATCGTCGCGATCGTCGAGGGGTCGGGGACGAGCAACATGTCCGACTCGTAGATCTCCCGGAACCCCCGGACCGAGGAGCCGTCCAGCTTCGGGACCCCGGAGCGGAACATCTCGGGCTCGAGGGCCGCGGCCGGGATGTCGACCTGGTTGAGCCCGCCGAAGACATCGGTGTAGAACAGCTGGACCCAGCGGACGCCGTCCGCCGTGAGCCGCGCCACCACCGCCTCGCCGTCCGTCGCCTGCCCCTTCGCCCGTCCCTTCGCCATCGCCGTCCCCCGCGCCGCCCCACGGAGCCCCGCTACATGAATGCGGCTCCCTCGCCGATTGGACGAACGTCCAATTTCGATACGATAGGGCTTAATTCCTGCCTCCCGGTTCATAGCGTATGCGCCGAACGTCCACGCTCGATGCGCTCGACCGCTCGATCCTCGAGGAGCTCAACATCGATGCCCGGCGCAGCCACCGCGAGATCGCCCACCGGCTCCGCGTCTCGCCGACGACGGTCAGCGCCCGGGTCGCCCGCCTCGAGCAGGAAGGGGTGATCCACGGCTACGTGCCGCTCCTCGACGACGAACTGCTCGGCTGGGACCTCCTGGCCGCGGTCGGCGT
Organism: Thermoplasmata archaeon; assembly: GCA_030043545.1. GTDB lineage: Archaea > Thermoplasmatota > Thermoplasmata > Lutacidiplasmatales > UBA184 > Lutacidiplasma. The sequence continues at coordinate 9,646 of JASHXM010000094.1, forward strand.
CCGGATCTCGAAGGGACGGCTCCGCGAGGTCGAGGAGCGGCTCGCCCGCGACCCACACGCGTACGCCATCTACGACGTCACCGGCGACTTCGATGCGCTCCTGATCGGCCGCTTCCGCGACCGGCGCGACCTCGATCGGTTCGTGAAGCACACCCTCCAGGACCCCCACGTCGAGCGGTCGAACACGCAGGTGATCCTCAATCGGGTGAAGGAGGACCGGCGCGTGCCGGTCGTGCTGCGCGGCGGCGACCGGCCCGCCGACGAGAGCCCGTCCGGCGGGGGCCGGTCCGGCAACCGCTAAGTGCCCCGGCCCGGTCTCGACCGGCGGAGCGCGGCGATGGACTGGGGGATGGCGAACCGGATCGCCCGGATGTTCCCGGGAACGAGCGGGAACACGGTGATGCTCGCGGTCGACCACGGCTACTTCATGGGTCCGACGCACCGCCTGGAGGACCC
>JASHXM010000095.1 GCA_030043545.1 Thermoplasmata archaeon
TCGAGGTCGACCCGGACACGTCGCCGGCCGGGGGCGATGAGGAGTTCGCCGCCAACCTCGCCGAGAGCTTCTCCGCGCGGCTCCCCACGTGGGCCGACGCCGAGCTCGTCCGGGCGTGGTCGGGGGTTTGCACGTCGACGCCCGACCGACGCCCTCTGATCGGGCCGATCGGTGCCGCTCCGGGCCTGTACGCGATCACGGGGTTCAACGGCTTCGGGGTGATGCGCGCCGCGGGCGCCGCCCGTCGGCTGGCCGAACGGGTCGCCCGACCGTCCGGAGCGCGCGAGCGGGACCGGCTGGACACGGTCCGTCCGGACCGGTTCGGGCCCCACCCGGGCCACTTCCCTCCCCGGCCGGGGTTCACGCTCGAGGGCGGGGCCGACCCCCGGTGGTGACGGCGCTCAGCCGACCGGATCGTCGAGCCGGAGTCGCTCGAGCTTCTCCAAGAACTCGACGCCTTCGCCGGTCTTGAGCGGGGTGCCGTCGTCGCGGGCGAGCGACAGCCCGGCGGCCGCGCACGCCTCGGGAGGTGACTTCCCGTCGAGCAGGCCGCGGACCGCGACGCGTTCCCGTCGGGTCAGCTTGAGCCCGCCGATCTCGAACTCCTCGAACGCCTCGAAGGCGGTCGGGGCCACGCACCGCCCCAACCGGGCCAGCTCCGCCGCGTAGAGGCGGATCTCCTCTTGGGCGTGGAGGTCGAGGCGCAGGGAGAGGAAGTGGAAGAGGTTCCAGAGGTTCGTCTTCCAGTACCACTGGGTGTAGTACGAGACCGGGAGGACGAGCCGGGCGACCTCCCGGGCGACCCCGGCGTCCAGCGCGGATTCGTAGACCTGGTAGGCGTCGCGCGAGATCCGGTCGAGGCCGCCGCGGAACGCGGCGACGACCTCGGGCGGCAGCGGCTCGTCTCGTCCCTGACGATTCCGCGTCGATTGCCGTCGGATCGCCTCTGGCGGCAATAGCTCGTACTCGTCGGGAACGACCGAGTAGCGCGCGCTCGCCTCGTTGAACGAACCGGTCCGGTGCCGGATGAACTGGCGGGCGACGAAGATCGGGAGCCGGACCAGGAACTTCAGCTCGACCATCTCGAACGGGGTCGTGTGCCGGTGGCGCATCAGGTAGCGAATGAGGCCGCGGTCGTCGCGGACGCTCTTCGTTCCCTTCCCGTAGGAGACCCGGGCGGCCTGCACGATCGCGGCGTCATCGCCCATGTAGTCGACCAGCGCGACGAATCCGTGGGTCAGCACCGGGTGGCGGACGCCGATCTCGCGGTCGGCGGCCGGGACCGACGGCCGGGTCATCGCCGGCTCCGGGTCGGTCACGCCGTCCGGACCGACCGGGCCGCATTAAGGCCGCGCCCGGGACGGCGCGAAACGGTTTAGGCGGCCCCCGGGTCGGAGCGGCTCCGACCCATGCCCCGCATCTTCGTCGGCATCGCGTGGCCGTATTCGAACGGCCCGTTCCACCTCGGTCAGCTCGCGGGCGCGTTCCTGCCGGGCGACATCTTCGCCCGGTACCATCGACTCCGGGGCCACGAGGTGCTGATGGTCTCCGGCTCCGACATGCACGGCACCCCGACGACGTTCACGGCGGAGAAGGAAGGGGTCCCGCCGGCGACGATCGCCGAACGGTACCACGCGGTCAACCGGGACGCGTTCGAGCGCCTCGGCTTCTCGTTCGACCTCTACACCTCGACGCGCACGGTCGTCCACGAGAAGACGGTCCAGGAGCTGTTCCTGAAGCTCCTCGAGCACGGGTACATCGCCCGGCGGACGGAGGAGTACCCGTACTGCCCCAAGCACGCCCGGTTCCTCCCGGACCGGTACCTGCTCGGCACCTGTCCCCACTGCGGCAACCTGGAGGCGCGGGGCGACGAGTGCGACCAGTGCGGACGGCCGCTCACCCCCCGGGAGCTCGGGAGCCCGCGGTGCCGTCTGTGCGGCACGCCGGCCGAGTTCCGGCCGTCGGAGCACTTCTACCTCGAGCTCGACAAGCTGCAAGCCCCCCTCGCCGACTTCGTAGGTCGCCAGGCGCATTGGCGGCCCGCGACCCGCCGCGTCGCCGAGAACTTCCTCGAGGAGGGACTCCACCCGACGCCGATCTCCCGCGACATCGACTGGGGCGTTCCGCTCCCCCTCGAGGGGTACGCGTCGAAGCGGTTCTACGTCTGGTTCGAGGCGGTGATCGGCTACCTATCGGCGTCGAAGGAGTGGGCGATCCGCACCGGTACTCCGACCGCATGGCACCGCTACTGGGACGAGCGCGAGTCCGTGCGGGCGTACTACTTCATCGGGAAGGACAACCGGTTCTTCCACACGATCACCTGGCCGGCGATCCTGCTCGGCACGGGCGGACTCCAGCTGCCGTACGACGTCCCCGCGAACGAGTGGATGCTCGTCAGCGGGGGGAAGATATCGAAATCGAAGGAGAACGACCGGGGCGCTTTCCTGCCGGCGCTCCTAGATCGGTATCCGCCGGACGTGATCCGCTTTTACGCCGCCCTCCTGGCCCCGCAGAATCGCGACACCGAGCTCGACTGGGCGGAGTTCGACCAGGTCTGGCGGGACTGGCTCGCCGACCAGTACGGCAACCTCGTGCAGCGGACGCTCGTCCTCGTCCGGGAACGGTTCGGCGGCCGGCTCCCAGCGCCGCCGGAGGGTTGGCGGGCGGACGCGGCCGACGGGGTCGGTGCGCACCTCAAAGCGACCCACGAACGGATCGCCGCGGAGTACGACGCGGTCCGGCTCAAGGAGGCGCTCGATCTCGCCCTGTCCGAAGTCCGCGAGGCGAATCGGCGATTCCACGACGCCCGGCCGTGGGACGCGGCCGACGCCGATCGATCCCGGGCGATCTATGAGACGGTCTGGCGGCTCCAGGCGATCGCGACCTGGTTGGCCCCCGTCCTCCCGTTCTCGAGCGCGGAGGTGTTCCGGATGCTCGGAGCCGCCGATCCCCCCGGCCGGGGCTCCTGGGATGCGGTGCTCGATCCGCCCCCGCCGGATCGGCCGATCGGGGAGCTGAAACCGCTCTTCCCGAAGGAGACGGCGCCGCTCTCCAAGACCGCTCCGACCGCCCCGGCGCCCGGAGCGCCGATCCCGCTCTCGGTGCGAGCCGGCCTCGTGAAGAGCGTCGCCGTTCACCCGTCCGCCGACAAGCTCTATGTCCTGGAGATCGACCTCGGCGAGCCCGCGCCCCGGACCGTCGTCGCCGGACTCCGTCCGTCGTACAAGGCCGAGGAGCTCACCGGACGGTCGATCATCCTGCTCGCGAACCTCGCCCCACGGACGATCCGCCGAATGACCTCGCAAGGGATGGTGCTCGCGGTCGACGTCGGAGAACGGTCGGTGGTCCTCGCCGCCCCCGCCGGAACGCCTCCCGGGAGCTTTGTCACCGGGGCCGCCGCCGCGGACCGCACGATCTCCTACGAGGAGTTCGCGTCGATCCCGTTGGTGATCGGGCGGGCGACGGGGCCGGCACCCGACGGAGCGACCGCGGCGGATGTCGGGGGGCGGTCGGTGGTCGTTCCCGGCACTTGGGCGATCGGAACGTGGGGCGTCGTCCGCCTCGCCGGTCCGGGCAGCGATCGCGGTGAGTTCCTCTCGTTCGGCCCCGACCGTCCGGTCGGGCCCGCTTCGGAGGTCGTGGCGGGGGCCAAGGTCCGGTGAACGACGGGGCGAGCCTCGACCTGCACGTGCATAGCGACCGGTCCCCGGACTCGAAGCTGCCGATCGACACCATCGCCTCGCGCGTCCGGGCGCTGGGCTTGGCCGGCTTCGCCCTCACGGACCACAACACCGTCGCCGGCCACGCGACGTTGCGGACGGTCGCCGGCCGATTCCCCGAACTGGTGTGCGTTCCGGGTGTCGAGGTATCGACGGCCGAAGGCCACCTGCTCGCCTACGGCGTCGATGTCCCTCCTCCACCCGGGCGATCGGTGGCGGAGACGATCGACTGGGTCCGGGCCCGGGGCGGGGAGCCCGTACTCGCCCACCCGTATCGGTGGCACGGCGCCGGGGACACCGTTTCCCG